>JBAQYH010000151.1:0-4749 GCA_049299935.1 Methylobacter sp.
GGTCGATGGTTTCATAACAGAGTTGAAAGGGAATCACCAGTCTCCCGTTGATTTGTTAACTAACAAGGTGCCTGATATTGTCGCGAAGCAGGACATGGTAAGCAAGGCGCTGGATATGTTGCAGGTCAAAATGGGAGGGGAAGGGAAGCCATCTACAGATACTCCCGTAGCTGAACCGCCCAAGGCCGAAGCGGCGCATGAACCTGCACCTGCACCTGCACCGGTCAAGGAGGCAAAGGAGGTATCTGCGCATGAGCATGAGCCGGCTAAAGAGGAGGCGGGGCACGAACATGCGCCGGCCAAGGAGTTAGCCGCCCACGAGTCTCCAGATCCCAAAGCAGGAACCGCTCATGAGCCGCCTAAAAAAGGAACGGACCACGAGCCTGTCACGGCTAAAGAGACGGTTGCTCACGAGCAAATGCCGGCCAAAGAAGCAACTGCGCAAGAGCATGCGCCGACCAAAGAGAGAGCCAAGCATGAAACGGCTCCTGCCAAAGTAGAAGCGGCGCCCGTAGCTGAACCGGTCAAAGCGGAAAATCAACTTGAACCGGCAACGGCTAAACCAATAACTCCCGCAAAAGCTGTTGTTAAAGATGAGCCTGTAAGCGCAAAACAAGCGGCTTCTGGGAAATGGGGCGTAAATTTAGGGGCGTTCAAGCAAGAATGGTTTGCCAAAAGCAAAGCGGCCGAATATGCACGACAAGGCGTCTTTGCCGAAGTCGTTCCCGTTCCGGGAAAGAATTCGATGATGTACCGGCTGCGGGTCGGGGGCTTTAAAAACAAAGCGGAAGCGAATTCAAATACGGCCAGGATCAAACAAGCGCTTAATTTGGATTCGGTTTGGGTGAGCGATAACTAGAGCTTAGGTAATGAGAGAGAAAAAGCTCGTTGTTGCAGTCTCATCCAGGGCGTTGTTTAACCTGGATGAGTCGCATGCGATATTTGAAACGCAAGGCAGGGAAGCTTTCTGCCGCTATCAAATAGAGCATGAAGATGAAACTTTGGAACCGGGCTACGGCTTTGCCTTGGTTAAAAAGTTTTTGAGCTTAAATGACAGCTGTCCCGACGACCCTCTGGTTGAAATCATCCTGTTATCGCAAAATAGCGCCGATACGGGGTTAAGGATTTTCAACTCCATTGCCCATTACCAGCTGAAAATTATCCGCGCGGCATTTACCAGCGGCGCATCGCCGTACGGTTACATTCCTGCATTCGGCGCTCATCTGTTTTTATCGGCCAATGCCGATGATGTCGCCAAGGCTCTGGGAGCGGGTTTTGCGGCGGCAACCATTCTTTGCGGCCCTTCGATGACGCATCATTCCGAGCAATTGCGCATCGCTTTTGACGGCGATTCCGTGTTGTTTTCGGATGAGTCGGAGCGGATTTATCAGCAGCGCGGCCTGGCTGTGTTCACCGAGAATGAGCGTAATGAAGCCAAAAAGCCCTTGCCGGGCGGTCCTTTCAAGGATTTTCTGAGCGCCCTGCATCATATTCAAACGCAGTTTGATCCTCAATCGTCGCCGATAAGAACCGCATTGGTGACCGCTCGCGCGGCCCCGGCTCATGAGCGGGTGGTCAGGACATTAAGAGTCTGGGGCATCCGCATCGATGAAGCGCTGTTTTTGGGAGGCATAGACAAGGGCGCTTTTTTGAAAGCATTCGGCGCAGATATTTTCTTCGATGACCAAAAAGGCCATTGCGAGTCTGCCGCCCGGCACGTCGCCGCCGCGCACGTGCCGCATGGCATCACTAACCGGAAAGACTGAGTTATAACTGATACTGCGCAATAAATAAGAGATTTTCACCACGAAGACACGAAGAGCACGAGGTTTTGTATTTTTTCTTCGTGCCCTTCGTGTCTTCGTGGTGATTTTATGTAACTTGAGTAACATCAGTTACAAAACAGTCTGTTTTGATGTACCACCGGCCTGTTCTTTGACCAGCTTGGGAACCAGATAGCCGGGCAGGGCGGCTTGGACTTGGCGGATAAGCGCCATGGCCTCCGCTTCAGACACTTCAAAATGCCCCGTTCCCGTCGCTTTGTCCAATAAATGCAGATAATAGGGAATGACGCCGTGGTTGAACAGTCGTTCGCTCAGTTCGCCCAGCACCTCTGCATTATCATTTACGCCTTTTAATAGTACCGATTGGTTAAACAGGGTGATGCCTGAATTTTTCAGTGCCTTGCAGGCGGCAATGACACTGCCGCTGATTTCATTGGCATGGTTGCAGTGCATGACGATGATAATTTGTTTTGAGCTTAGGTTCAGCGTGGTGATGAATCCATCCGTTATCCGGGCAGGCAGAACGATAGGCAGGCGGCTGTGGATTCGGATGCGTTTCAAATGCTTGATATTGTCCAATTGCCGGATAAGCCGGGCTAATCTTGCGTCGCTGAGCAGTAATGGGTCGCCGCCGCTTAAAATCACTTCCGAGATGCTCGGGTCGTCTTGTAGGGTCCGAATGACTGCATCTTCCTGTTGTTTGCCAAGTTGCAAATCAGCGTACGGAAAATTGCGGCGGAAACAATACCGGCAGTTGATCGCGCAGCTGCCGGTGTTGATAAACAAAACCCGGCCGTGGTATTTGTGCAAGACACCGGTCTGGGTGGCTGCCGCAAGATCGCCGACCGGATCGTGGCTAAACCCCGGGTAGGTGAGCAACTCCTCGTTAACAGGCAATACTTGGCGTAATAAAGGATCATGCGGATTGCCTTTTTCGATGCAGGCGGCAAAACTTAAAGGAACGCGTAACGGAAAGTTTTTGGCTGCATCGACGGAAACCGGCAAGTCGTCCGGCGATAAGTGTAAATAACGGCAGAGGTCTTCGATGTTGCTAAAAGCTTCGGCAAGTTGTTGCTGCCAGTTTTGAGTGCAGTGCTGAATTTCGGGCTGTGGTTCGGACATGAGAGATTATTAAATTTTCTATCGGTTGTTGCCTCTATTATAATGGGTTGGTTTTACATTGTTTGTCATCTTTGAGGATAAAATGGCCATTTATAGCACCAACGAGTTTAAAGCCGGGTTAAAAGTTATGTTGGATAACGATCCCTGTGCAATTATTGAAAATGAATTTGTAAAGCCGGGTAAAGGCCAGGCTTTTAACCGGGTAAAAATCAGGAATTTAAAAACCGGCCGGGTGATGGAAAGAACCTTTAAATCGGGCGAGTCGCTGGAAGGCGCCGATGTGGTCGACGTCGAGATGCAATATCTTTATAACGACGGTCAATTCAGGCATTTTATGGTGCCGGACACTTTTGAACAGTACCAATGCGATGAGAAAATCGTCGGCGATGCGGGCAAATGGCTTAAAGACCAGGATTCTTGCACTGTAACCTTGTGGAACGATGCGCCGCTTGCAATTTCCCCTGCCAACTTTGTTGAACTGGCCATTGTCGAAACGGATCCGGGCGTACGCGGCGATACTTCGGGCGGCGGCGGCAAACCGGCTACTCTGGAGACCGGTGCAGTGGTCAGAGTGCCCTTGTTTGTGCAACAGGGTGAAGTGATTAAGGTCGATACCCGAACCAGCGAATACGTTTCCCGCGTAAAAGAATAGTGTCGCAAGACTGGCGGCCGACATGCACCATAGAGCTGATGCGCTTAAGAGCGCAGATGCTTGCGGAGATACGCCGATTCTTTGCTGACAGGTCGGTGCTGGAAGTGGAGACGCCTCTGCTTAGCCGCAGCATCGGAACAGATCCCCAGTTGGAGTTTTTTACTACTGAATATTGTTTGTCGCCTACGCGGCAAACACTGTTCCTGCAAACATCGCCTGAGTTTGCAATGAAACGGCTGCTTGCAGCCGGTAGCGGTTCCATCTACCAAATAGGTAAAGCATTCAGGAACGGCGAGTCGGGACGTTTTCATAATCCTGAATTTACGATGCTGGAATGGTATCGGGTCGGTTTTACCTTGCCTCAGTTAATGGATGAAATCGCCGATCTGATTGATGGTCTGTTTATCAGTCGGCCGCTGCAGGAAACGCAAAGAATCAGTTATCAGGACGTATTTGATTCGTTTACCGGTTTAAATCCCTTGGTATTTTCGTATCGGGACTACTGCGCGTTCGCCAGGGAAGGCGGGTTATCGGAGGCGGTGGATATTTGCGGGCACGATCATGCGGTGTGGCTGGATTTTTTATTCAGCCATAAAGTCCAGCCGCATTTGGGTAAAAACGCGTTGTGCATGGTTTACGGTTATCCCGCCTGTCAGTCGTCATTAGCCAGAATCAATGCGCATAATGCGTTGGTTACCGATCGGGTTGAATTATTTATCAATGGCGTTGAGCTGGGTAATGGCTATTATGAACTGACTGATGCCGAAGAGCAGGGAAGACGCTTCGATAAGGAACTGGCTATCAGGCAGCAACAAAAATTGCCCGTTACCGTTAAAGACCAACATCTTGTTGCCGCCCTGAAATCGGGGTTGCCGGAATGCTCAGGAATGGCTATCGGCCTGGACCGATTGTTGATGCTGTTGTCGGGCAGTGCCGCCATCGATGATGTGCTTAGTTTTGCTATTCGCAGGGCTTAAGCTTTTTTAAATATTTACTGTGATATAATCCGGCAGTTTTTCAACATTGGACAATGCTGTTTTATTTTTAGACTTCTACATGAAATTAAATACTCTTTCTCGCGCGCTATTGCTGTTTCTACTTGTCTCCCAAGCGGTTAAAGCTGATGAAGAGTTTATTGTGGAGGATATTCAAGTCAAAGGCCTGCAACGTATCTCTGTCGGCACCGTTTAT
>JBAQYH010000152.1:0-4828 GCA_049299935.1 Methylobacter sp.
CGACGATTTCGGCAATGCCTCCGCCTATGCCTGAGTCTACCTCATCAAAAATCATGGTCGGGGTGGTTTTATCACTGGACGTGGTGACTTGAATCGCGAGGCTGATGCGCGACAATTCGCCGCCTGAAGCCACTTTAGCCAGTGGTTTGGCTGGCAGGCCGGGATTGGCGCTGACCAGGAATTCGATTTTATCTTTGCCGTTCAGTTTGGGCGTGTCGCTATCTTGTGCGCCTATATCGACCAGGAACTCGCCTTGCGGCATGCCCAGTTCCTTGATCATCGCGGAAATCTGTTGTTGCATTTTTTTGCCGCTAAGGCTGCGCTGCTTCGATAATTCCGCGGCCAGCTGGTTGTATTGGCCGAGCAACTGTTTGGTGCTGGCCGTCAAGGTTTCGATGCGCTCGCTGCTGTGGGTCAGCCCGTCGAGCTCCTGCTCAAGTTTTTCGACCAGCTCCGGCAGTTCATCCGGGGTAACGTGATGCTTGCGGCTCAGGCTGTGGATAATGCCCAGCTGGTTTTCCAGCGCTTCCAGGCGGTGCGGATCGGTCTCTTGCGATTCAAGAAAACGGCGCAGTTGCAGGGATGCTTCTTCAACCTGAATCTGGGCTTCGGAGAGCATGGTGCTGATTTCGTTTAATTCGGGCGCAAATTGGGCAATGTAGTTCAATTCGACCAGGCTGTGGTTCAGCATCTGGTTGACCGATTGCCGGTCGTTCTCATACAGCAGATCGACCTGGGTTTGGCCGGTGCTTAGAATTTGCCCCAGGTTGGCCAGTTTGCCGTGTTCTTCGGAAAGCTCGGTATAGCTGAAATTGGTCAGATCCAGCTGTTGCAGTTCTTCAATTTGGTAGCGCAGCAGTTCTTCGCGTTCGGTTTGATCGACGCTGGATTTAATCAGGTTTGCCAGCTCCTTATTGGCCTGATGCCATTCCCGGTAACAGGCGTTGACGCTGTCCAGCAAGGGTTGGTTTTTTGCGTAGGTATCCAGCAGGCGGCGTTGCTCGTCGGCATTGAGCAGGGTTAAATGCGCATGTTGGCCGTGGATTTCGACCAGCTTTTCGCTGAGTTCCTGCAAGGCCAGCAGGGTGACCGGGCGGTTGTTGATATAGGCCTTGGAGCGGCCGTCGCTATTCACAACGCGGCGGATCAGGCAGTGATGATCGTCATCCAGTTCATTGTCCTTCAGCCATTGCTGCGCTAACGGCGCATCGGCCAGATCGAATTCCAGGTTGATCTCGGCGCGTTTGCTGTCGGGCCGCACGTAGCCGGAATCGGCCCGGTCGCCCAAGGCGAGTCCCAACGCGGTTAACAAAATAGACTTACCGGCTCCGGTTTCGCCGGTCAGCACCGACATGCCTTTTTCCAGGTCGAGGTCTAATGTTTTAACGACGGCGAGGTCGATGATATTAAGGTTTACTAGCATGATTGTCGGTGTGGTAACCACTGCTCCAGTTTAATTTATTCCTCAGAATATAGAAGAAATCATGGCCTTCAGGGTGCAAAATTCTAATCGGTTTGGGTTCTTTTTTAATCAAAATCTTGTCGCTGATTAATACTTCAGGAATTTCAATATGATCGCAAGTCACCAAGGCGTTGATTTGTTTGGTCTGGCAAAAGCTTATTTCAATTTCAGCCGAGTCGTTGATCACGATAGGCCGGTTCGACAAGGTATGGGGATTAAGCGGCACTAAGACCAGCGCGTTTAACGCAGGATGCAAAATCGGCCCCCCGGCAGACAGCGAATAAGCGGTCGACCCGGTCGGCGTGGAAACGATCAATCCGTCGGAGCGCTGTGAATTTAAAAATACATTATCGATTTTGGTGATGATTTCTATCATGCTGGGCGTTACCCAGCGGTGGATCACCACTTCATTGACGGCGGTTTCTTCGTGGATAACTTGCCCCTCGCGGATGATCTTGGTGCGCAATAAATAGCGTTTTTCTTGCGAGTAATGGCCTTGAAGAATGTGAATCAGCTTATCGGACAACTCGTCGGGCGATATGTCGACGAGAAACCCCAGCCGGCCCAGGTTGATGCCGATCAACGGAATATCATATTCGACGATGGCGCGGGCGGCGGACAGGAAAGTGCCGTCGCCGCCAACGGCGATAACCAGATCGCAATGCCGGCCCAGCGTATCTATGGGGCAGGATTTAACGGACGGATTATCGATGAAATGAGCACTGTCTTTAGTAACAATGACTGTGTAATGGTGTTGCTTTAAAAAAGCATGCAGGGCGGTTAAAGTCGCGGCGATGCTGGGGTCGCTGGGTTTACCTACGATGCCAATGGTCTTAAAAGGAGTCTGCATTGTTGGATAACAATCGTGAAATGAATTTGATTATACAAAAAAACCTGGCTTAGACTACGAGTATTACTGATTCGATGATTTTTGGGGATGCCGGTTACGCGTGGTCTTGCCTTTTAGCTTGATATTTTTGAATAATGGACACAAGCTATAGGTTGCCGGAACGACGCGATTTTTCTTAATTTAATGGCTGTGACGGGAGGCTCGTGGGAGCCGGGATATAATTTGTGGACAACCCTCAGAATCTAACTGGTTTTTTAGATTTATGTGGCTTGCGTAACATCAGTTAATAGTTCAGGAGATTAGCAATGAAACAACTGCACAGAAAAGACTTGTTTGGCTGGTCGGAATTTAACCGGGAGCGCAATCTGGATTTTCACAGTGTGCTTTGGGTGCGTGACGGCGGTAATGTCTTAATCGATCCGTTGCCGTTGTCCGAGCATGATCACAGTCATTTGCAAAGTCTGGGCGGGGTCGGTTTTATCGTTATCACCAATAGCGACCACTGCCGCGATGCTGAACATATAGCTGAAGTTACCGGCGCGGCGATTTACGGCCCGGCCGCCGAGGAAGAAACGTTTCCGCTGTTATGCGCCCGCTGGATTCATGACCATGAAGAAATCGTTCCCGGACTGATTGCGTACCAGCTTAACGGTTCTAAAACGCCGGGAGAATTGGCGTTGCTATTGGAACACAGCACCCTGATAACCGGCGATTTAATCCGCTGCCATGTCGGCGGTGAATTATGCATGTTGCCGGATGATAAACTGATTGATAAGGCTAAGGCCGTACAATCGGTCAAACGCATCGCCGATTTGCCGGATATTAAAGCCGTTTTGACCGGCGATGGCTGGCCGCTGTTCAATCACGGCAGCGAAGCTTTACATCGTCTGGCACGATCACTGAATCATTAGGTTAAGTGAGTCACCAGCAGGCTATTTTTCGCCAATGTGCTATTTAAAGTTTTACAGCAGGTTTTGTTAATGTGGGTACAAAAAGAGTTTTCATTATCGGAAAAGAGTAGGGGGTTTCACCTGATCACCGGCGAAATCCTGAACGCTATTCCTGAATTATCTGCGATAGAGTGCGGATTGCTGCATCTTTTTATCAAGCATACCTCAGCATCGTTGACGGTTAATGAGAATGCCGATCCAACGGTGCGGCTGGATATGGAAAGCCACTTTAATCGATTTGTGCCGGAAGGCGCGCCTTATTATAAGCATGCTTATGAGGGCGACGATGATATGCCCGCCCATATAAAAAACGCCCTGCTGGGCTCCAGTTGCAGCATTCCGATCACCAAAGGCAAGCTCAACCTGGGGATCTGGCAAGGCATATACCTGTGCGAGCATCGCAATCGAGGCGGCAGCAGACGTATCGTCGCCACTATTCAAGGCCAGCCTCGAGCGGGGTAGTGTTTAGGGTTAGTTGATTAAGTAATCGCGCTTATTGATTGAATAAGTAGAACTCTCTATCCTACAGGCAATTTCCTCGTTCCCATGCACTGTGTGACGAGCCTTCGGGGGGCACGGAGTCCGTAGGAACCGGAAAATCTGACTTTTTAGGATTATTGAGGGAGAGAACTTTGAAAATATTAGTAACAGGAGCCGCTGGATTTATAGGTTCCGCCCTTAGCCTGAAATTGCTGGAGCGGGGCGATGAGATTGTCGGCATAGACAATCTTAACGATTATTACGATGTCAATCTGAAGTTGGCGAGATTGGAGCGATTGCGCGGTTACGATCGTTTTAAATTCATCAAGCTCGATATTGCGGATAGGGCGGCAGTAGAAGAGCTTTTCGCCCGTGAGCAGTTTCAAAGAGTCATGCACCTGGCGGCTCAAGCAGGAGTGCGGTATTCGATAACCCATCCCCATGCCTATATCGATTCGAATATAGTCGGCTTCATCAACATACTGGAAGGGGGCAGGCATCATGCCGTCGAGCATCTGGCTTATGCTTCATCCAGCTCGGTTTATGGGGCGAATACCAAAATGCCGTTTTCTATCCATGACAATGTTGATCATCCTGTTTCATTGTATGCGGCAAGTAAAAAAGCCAATGAATTAATGGCCCATACCTATAGCCATCTTTACAATCTGCCGACCACCGGCTTGCGCTTTTTTACCGTTTACGGCCCGTGGGGCAGGCCGGACATGTCGCCGTTTTTGTTTGCCCGTAATATCATTGATGGAAAGCCGATCGATGTATTTAATTAAGGCAATCACCGTCGTGATTTCACTTATATAGATGACATCGTTGAAGGCGTTATCAGGGTTATTGATCAGCCGGCCCAAGCCAATGTCGACTGGGCAAGTGAAAATCCCGATCCCGCGACCAGTTTTGCCCCTTACCGTTTATATAACATAGGTAACAATAACCCTGTGCATTTGCTGACTTTCATTGAAACGCTGGAAAAATGTTTGGGTAAAGCGGCAATAAAGAATTTATTACCTATGCAGCCGGGAGATGTTCCTGATACCTATGCCGATGTTTCAGATTTGGTGCATGATTTGGGCT
>JBAQYH010000153.1:0-7080 GCA_049299935.1 Methylobacter sp.
CCTCTGTGTTCTTCGCGTTGAGAAAAAATGCGTAACGGTGGAATGGCCTTCCATAGAAATCGCCTCGGTTGATGCGGAAGCCTGCCCTAACTCATATCGGCAGGGCTGAAAAGGCGTCAAGTTCCTCCACAGCCGTAGCCGTGCGGCGTATCAGCTCCAGGTTACAATCCAGATTCATCATGCCGCCCACAGCAAGCGTGACCACCATCGCCTCGAAAGCATAAACAAGGTGCGCGCGGTAGCGTTGCACCAACCGGGTGTTATCAACATCTGCCACCCCATAATCCGCCAACGTTTGGGCATATTTGACCAGCAGCTCCGCTTCATAAAGCCTGCGTGTTTCCACACTCAGCGCGGTTGACAGGAAATATGCCACATCGCTGACGCCTTCGCCGATGCGGACCAGTTGCCAATCAAGAAATCCCACTTTTGACCTGTTCTTGTTCCAGAATAAATTACCGGGATGGCAGTCATGATGGACCAGCGTTTGGGCGGCGCCGGAAAGAAAGCGCATCGCCGTTCGACGATGCCGGGCATAATGAATGGCGGGAGCATGCAGGGCGGAAGGTATATGCGATCCGGCCTGACGCAGGCCCCGCTTCATCAACGGCACGGCCAAAGCCGTGCCCAGCGCATCTTCCAAAAGCCGGATCGGCCCGGCCAACCAGCGATATTTGGGATCGATATGCACGTTATTCCAAAACCGCGCATGGCTACAGGCCAGTTGTTCAACGACCAAAGCCGCTTGCTCAAATGTCAACGTGTCATCGGCAGCACTGGGAACGCCGTCGAATTCAGCGACATCGGCGAGCACCAGCGTTGAGCCCCGGCCAAACCGGCTTTGTGCGGCCAGGCAAACAGGCTTGCTAAGGGGAACGGCCGCCGCCAATTCGTTATAAAAACGCACTTCGGTCTGGAGCAGCCTGGGCAACGCGGTAATCATTCTCGCCCGCCATGCCAATGACGGCAGTTTTACAAACCACCGGCTCGGCAGCGTGTCAGGGCCGTTATGTTCGACGGCGACGCAAACCCGCGTGGTCGTGCCTATATCTACGGCAACGACCTCCACGTTGGCAACGACGGTGCCTACATCATGTTGATCGACAATTTGCTGAGCCCAGGCAACCGTTAAGTCGCCAGGGCGGCGTACGAGAATGGTCTGATTCATTATTATTGTTATGTCTGGCTTGTTGACGCTGTCTCTATGTTACTGCGATTCGTCCACGAAAGGCACGAAAGACACGAAAAAATCAGCACGCTGCATTGCACAGCCACTCACTTTTGGGTAACGATCTTTCTTCATGCTTTTTATGTCGCCTGGAGGCACCGCTTTAGGTTTTCGAGGATCAATTGATTGTCAAGGTTGAACCGCTAATAATGCGGCGGCACTTCCTCGACATTTTCACCGGAGCCACCCTCAACAGACAGGCTTTTAATGCGCTCGTTGAGCATTCTGCACGTGGCTTCAAGGCGGTCTATCTGTTGCTGCTGCCCGGCGACTATTTTATTCAATGCTTGCAGCAAATCTTCCTGGTAAGCGGCTTTTATTTCCAATTCGATTATTCGGTCATCGTTCATGAGGCGGCTTAGATCACTTTTGAAAACTGTTGTTGTTTTTGCGCCAGATACTTGTCGAATACCATGCAGATATTGCGGATCAACAAACGGCCTGCGGATAACACCTTGACGCCTTCTGCCGATAGCATCAACAAACCGTCGGCCTGCATCGGCGCTAATGCGTCAAGTTCCTTCGCAAAATAACCGGCAAAGTTAATGCCGAACTGCTGTTCGATCGCGGCAAAGCTCAAATCGAAATGGCAAATCAGCTGGGTAATCACCGCGCGGCGCAGCTTATCGTCATCATCCAGTTCGACGCCTTTAAATACCGGCAATTTGCCTTGGCTGATCAGCTGGTCGTATTCGTCCAGCTCTTTGACATTCTGGATATAGGCATCCCCTACCCTGCCGATCGAGGTAATGCCTAAGCCCACCAGATCGCAATCCGAATGCGTGGAATAGCCCTGGAAGTTGCGGTACAAATGCCCCTCGCGCTGTGCGACAGCCAGTTCGTCATCGGGTTTGGCGAAATGATCCATGCCGATATAGACGTAACCGGCTTCGGTGAGCCTTTGCCCCACCATCTGCAAAATAGCCAGCTTGACGTCGGGCGTCGGCATATCGGCGTCGTTGATCTGGCGCTGGGTTTTAAACCGTGCCGGCATGTGCGCATAGTTGAAGATCGAGAACCGATCCGGCGCTACCGCCAGGATTTTATCCAGCGTTTTTGCGAAAGTCTCCACGGTTTGCAGCGGCAAGCCATAGATCAAATCGATGTTGGTCGAGCGAAAACCCTCGGCGCGGGCGGCCTCTAAAACGCTGAACGTCTGTTCTTCGCTTTGCAGGCGATTGACGGCTTTTTGCACGGCCGGATCAAAATCCTGTAGACCTAAACTGACCCGGTTAAAGCCCAGTTCGCGCAGTTGCTTGATGGTTTGGTCGTTGGTTTCACGGGGATCGACTTCGATCGAATATTCGCCCTTGTCGTCATCCCTTAGCTGGAAATGCTCGCGGGTTACCGCCATCAGGGTTTTCATCTGTTCGTAACTTAAAAAAGTCGGCGTGCCCCCGCCCCAGTGCAATTGATTGACGACCCGGCTGGAATCGAACAAATCGCCCTGCATCGCAATTTCCTTACACAGATTGGCCAAGTACGGTTCCGCATGCTTGCGGTTTTTGGTGACGATTTTATTGCAGGCGCAATAAAAACAGACGGTATCGCAAAACGGGATATGAAAATACAGCGACAGCGGCCCGCCTGCGGCATTGGATTTTGCGATGTGCTGGCGGTATTCCTGGTCGCCGAAGCCTTCGTGCAACTCCAGCGCGGTCGGGTACGAGGTGTAACGGGGACCGGCCTTATCGTAGCGGTTGATCAGGCCCAAATCGAATTTTATAGATTGATCCATCATTTTATTTGGCTGTTGATGAGTATTGTATGAGGGCTTTTATCCGCCAACGTGGCCTGCTCGATAACGCCAATCAAATCGCCGGGCTGCTGCATTGCATCGCCGGATTTGGAAATGCGCGCCAGCAGTTTGACTTGCTCGAAATTGGATAATTTCATGTTCGGCATCATCGCCATCGCATCGGTCAAATTGACGGTTAACGGCAATTCGGAAACCTGTTTGCGCACGATAGCCAGCGGCATTTTGGGGCCGGATAAGGCCTGGGCATAAATGAAGACGGTGTCGTTGGGACCGGCCGATTTTTGCAGCTCGGGCGCCAAGCTCACCTGAACATCGATGCTAACGGCTTTGGCCGGTTTTGCTTCCGCTTGCGCAGCAGCGCCTTCCGGTATCTGGGTTGCCAGTTTAGCCAGCAAGCCTTGTATTTCCTGCTGAGCTTCCGAGCCCGGCGGCAACTGCGCTTCAAGCCTTTTCCACAAGCCCATTGCCTCAGCAAATTCGCCTGTTTGCGCTTTCGCCATGCCGCCCAGCCACAAGCCGGTCACGTTATCGGGCTCCATCGCCAAGGCTTTGAACACCAGTTCTGCGGGTTTTCCGGCCAGCTGTTCATTGTTGGCGAAGGCCAGCGCATCGGCGTAAAGCAGCATGATTTCCGGCTGATCGCCTATCAACTTGTAGGCGTGTTCGAAAGCTTCAACGGCTTTAGGATATTGCTGCAAATATTTGTAGGACCGGCCCAGCATCGTCCAGCCCATCGCATCATCCGGTTGTTTTTCCAGACGCTCGGCCAGTCCTGCAACCATCGCCTTCATTTTTTCCAGTTCCGGCGCCGCCGTTTGTTCGACTTGGTTCAATGACTGATAGTTACCTAATGTCCAGTAAAGCGAACCCGCTGCCAAAGGGATAGCCAAAACCAGCACGGACGCCATCCATCGGCCTTGTGACGATGATGTTTTTACCTGGCTATCTATATCGAGATCATCGCTCAAGGCCTGTTCAAGCTCGACAAGCTGCTCGTCATAAAGCGCCTGGCTCAACGCACCTGCTTGCAATTGTTCTTTCAGCTCGGCCAGCCGCTGCCGGGCAATAGCGATATTGCGCTGATCCTGATCGGCAAATCCCCCCCGGCCCCCCTTTTTCAAAGGGGGGGAGACGTCTGCTCCCCCTTCTTGTGTGTTGGTGGCTCCTGCTCCCCCTTCTTGTGTGTTGGAGGCTCCTGCTCCCCCCTTTGGCAAAGGGGGGCTGGGGGGGGATTTCCACAACGGCGGCAGCACAATCAGGAAAGCGCTTAAGATCATTACGCCGGCGATAAACAAAAATAATATGTTCAAGACTGGTCACCCTCTTCCAACAAGCTGCGGATTTTTGCCAATTTTTCAGCGTTATCGTTCCCATGCTCTGCGTGGGAATGCAGGCTTGCTGAGGTCTTTTTGCGCCGGGCGAATAAAAACACTGCGACCAATCCGATTAACAGGAACACCACCGGCCCTATCCACAACAGGCCGGTTTTGAGCTTAAACGGCGGATTGTATAAAACGAAATCGCCGTATCGATCCGTCATAAATTGGGCTATGTCCTGCTTTGATTTACCTTGTTGCAGCATTTCGTACACCTGTCTGCGTAAATCCGCAGCCAGTTCCGCATTGGAATCGGCGATGGTCTGGTTTTGACAGACCAGACAGCGCAGTTCCGAGGTCAGGTTTTCGTAGGCGGCTTGTTGCTCAGGACTGGCAAACTGCCGGTATTCGACGCCCGCGCAGGCTATGCCGGACAGTACCAACAAAAAAACGATAGATAAATGCTTCATTAATTTTCGGCCTGTAATTTGGCGATCAAAGGCAGGAAAGTTTGCTGCACATCTTCAGGCGTAACGGGCCCGGTATGCTTGTAGCGGATCACGCCCTGTTTATCGACGACAAAAGTTTCCGGCACCCCGTAAACGCCCCAGTCGATGCCGATGCGGCCATCCTGATCCATGATGCTGACATCGTAAGGATTGCCCAATTGCGCCAGCCAGCCTTTTGCGGCTTCCGGCTCGTCCTTGTAATTCAGGCCGACGATAACCGCGGCTTTGGCTTGGGCCAATTGGTTGAGTACCGGATGCTCGGAACGGCATGAGACGCACCACGATGCCCACACGTTAAACAGCCAGACTTTGCCTTTTAAATCGGCGGGCGTTAGTTTTTCTTCGGGGGCTTGCAACTTGGGCGCTGAAAACGCCGGAGCCGGTTTGTCGATCAACGGAGAAGGAATCTCTCCGGGATGAAGATTTAGGCCCAGCGCCAGAAACACCGCCAGCACGATGAATAATATTAAGGGGAGGATATACTTGAGCATTATGTTAATTGTTTGAGTTTAATAATGGTTCACTGTCAGTGAGCTTTATTCAGTAGAATAAAAAAATCATAAAGTGACTTTGCTTCATCTCAGTTTCAATCAGTAGAATCTTTAAATCGGATATAAGTATTCGACCCACTCTCAATATTTTTTTGTTCTACCTTTATGTAATCAAGCGATCTGATTAATTTACCTAGTTTTGGAAAATTATAATTCCTAGGGTCAAATGAGCTATCCACACGAAGAATATAAGAACCTACTGCACCTAAATTTGCCCATCCGTCTTCTTCAGATGCTGCCTCAATAGCCTCTCTAATCAGCTTTTTTAAATCCAAATCCTTTGATGGGTCTACAATTTTAGATGGCTGCTCGATTTTGTCATTTTGGGATGCGGGGGAAATAACGTTACTAGTATTTTGTGAAGTAGTGTTTGTTTCTGCAAACTTTGTATTTTTCTTAGTTTCATCTACAACGTTCTCATCATCCATAATGGTTTCAGTGAAAATAAATTTATTACACGCCGCACGAAAAGCCTCAGGCGTCGAACGCCTACCAATTCCAATAACCTCAAGCCCTGCCTCTCTGAGACGAGTAGCTAATTTAGTAAAGTCGCTGTCACTGGAAACCAGAAAAAAACCATTAAATTTACCGGTATAAAGCAAATCCATTGCATCAATAATTAAAGCAGAGTCAGTAGCATTTTTACCCTTGGTATAAGCAAACTGCTGCATAGGCTGAATGGCGTGTTTGTTTAAAACATCTTTCCAACTTTTACTTTGGGGGCTTGTCCAATCACCATAACAACGCCGCGAAGTTGCGTCTCCGTATCTGGCTGCTTCGGTTAATATGGCATCTATTGCTTTCGCTTGAGCATTATCGGCATCGATCAATAAAGCAAATCTTTTATTTTCATTAATGTTCATTGTTCACCCGTTGTTATCTTGGCAATTCGATACCGCCTGTCGCAGGCCGCACACAAACCGCCCGCCGCCATGAACAGCGCCCCCAGCCAAATCCAGCGGATGAACGACTTGTAATAAATTCTAAGGCTCCACGCGCCCTTGTCACCGAGCGGCTCGCCTATCGCAACGAACAAATCCCGAAACAAACCGGCATCGATAGCCGCTTCGGTCATCGGCATTTTTTGCACCCGGTAAACCCGTTTTTGCGGTTCCAGTTTAGCGACCTGCTTGCCTTCGTAACTGACAGTCACAAAAGCCTGTTCGGCAACATAGTTAGGCCCCTGGGTTTGTTTTACGCCGTGAAATTCGAAGATATAACCGGACATATCCAGCTTGTCGTCGGGCGCCATGCGCACATCTTTTTCGACGCTGTAAACGGAGGTCAGGGTAATGCCGATCACGAATACCGCGATGCCAAGATGCGCCACGGTCATGCCGTAAAAACCAGCCGGTACGGTTTGCAACCGTTGCCATGAAAAACCCTGCGGCCCCATGCGGTCGACAAAAGACATCGCGGTGATCGCAACCGTCCACAATGCCAAGGTTAAGCCCAATACCGCAGCCCAGGAATAAAACGGCATGACCAACGGAATCAGCAAACCGCCGCCGACGCAGGCTAAAACAATCCAACGCACCCGCAAAGCAATCGCATTGATATTGTCCCGTTTCCAGCGCAATAACATGCCCAAGCCCACGGCAATCGCCAGCGGCGCCATTAACGGAATGAACACGGCGTTAAAGTAAGGAGGACCGACGGAAATCTTGCCCAGCCCCAACGCATCAATCACCAGCGGATACAAGGTGCCCAGCAGGAT
>JBAQYH010000154.1:0-4913 GCA_049299935.1 Methylobacter sp.
CCGCCCAGCAGCGCAAAAAGCTCACCGATTTGAACGGGATTAAAGCCGGTTTCTTTTAAATAGAGGCTCCAGTAAGGGAGAAAAGTCCCTACCGTGGCGAAATAAAAGAAGTAAAAGCCTGACAGGCGCCAGTATGGGATTGACATTGAATTACTCATTTTCGCTCGTTCCCACGTGCTATGCGGGAATGCATTGAGGGATGTGCTCTGTGTCTCGTGTTGGCGCCATTTACGCTTCGGAAGTTGGCGTAGCGCGCCTTAACTACGTTCCCACGACGCGTCAGTGGATTTTAGTAAGCGCTAGTTCCCAAGCTCCAGCTTGGGAATTCAGTGCAGGAAGCTCCAGCTTCCCAGATTGCGAAGCTAGAGCTTCGCAATCTGGGTTCCCAAGCTGGAGCTTGGGAACCAGCGAATATTACGCTACTCGTAGCGCGGCGCGTGGGAACGAGGGAACGGACATGGTTTATCTTAAAACCGGCAATCCCGATTGAACGTTCAAGTTTTGCGCCCGATGCCGCAACAAATGATCCATAATCACTATCGCCATCATCGCCTCGGCAATCGGCGTTGCACGTATGCCCACGCAGGGATCGTGGCGGCCTTCGGTAACCACTTCAATCGCTTCGCCTTGCAGGTTGATGCTTCTGCCCGGCAGCCGCAGGCTGGAGGTCGGCTTCAAGGCGATACCGGCAGTCACATTCTGGCCGCTGGAAATACCACCCAAAATACCGCCGGCATGATTGCTTAGAAACCCGTCCGGGGTGATTTCATCGCGAAACTGGGTGCCTTTGCTGTTGATGCAATCGAAACCGTCGCCGATTTCCACGCCTTTGACCGCATTAATGCTCATCAACGCATGAGCCAGATCGGCATCAAGCCGGTCGAAGATAGGCTCGCCCAGACCAGGCGGCACGTTGGTTGCGACGACTTCGATTCTCGCACCGATCGATTCGCCCTCTTTGCGCAGCGCATCCATGTACGCTTCCATTTCAGCGACTTTATCCGCATCGGGGCAGAAAAAGGGATTGCTGTCGATAACAGCCCAATCGACTTTCTCGATTTTTATCGGCCCCAGCTGCGACAAATAACCGCGTATTTCTATGCCGGCCTGTTCCTTCAGGTATTTTTTGGCGATACCGCCCGCCGCAACACGCATGGCCGTTTCGCGAGCCGATGAGCGCCCTCCTCCGCGATAATCCCTGATACCGTATTTATGCTGATAGGTATAGTCCGCATGGCCGGGCCTAAAAGTATCGGCGATCTTGGAATAATCCTTGGAGCGCTGGTCGGTATTTTCGATTAACAAGCCAATCGGCGTACCGGTGGTTTTGCCTTCAAACACGCCGGACAGGATTTTGACCTCATCGGCTTCGCGCCGTTGCGTGGTGTGCCGCGAGGTGCCGGGTTTCCGGCGATCCAGGTCTTCCTGCAAATCGGCTTCGGTCAACGCCATGCCCGGAGGGCAGCCGTCAACGATGCAGCCTATCGCAGGGCCGTGGCTTTCGCCAAACGAGGTGACGGTAAATAATTTTCCTATTGAGTTTCCAGACATAGTTATAAAGCCGCTAAAAATAATTCGTTATATTGACTGACTTGTTCCGCCGTCAGTAAAAACACGCCATCGCCGCCGCGTTCAAAATCCAGCCAGTAAAAAGGCACGTCGGGGAAGGCGCTCTGCAAGGTTTCCGCGCTGCTGCCCACTTCCACAATCAAAATCCCCTGCTCCGCCAGATACCGGTCGGCATCGACCAGGATGCGCAACACAATATCCAACCCTGTGTGTCCGCCTTTAAAACCCATATCCGGTTCGGCGCGAAATTCTGCGGGTAACTGTTCCCATTCTTCAAAACATACGTAAGGCGGGTTGCTGACGATCACATCATAGAGGGTTTCAGGCAGTTCCTTAAACAGGTCCGACTGGTAGAGGGTCACCGCATCCTCCATCTGATGTTTGGCGACATTCAGTTCGGCGACGGCCAGCGCATCGGCCGACAAATCCACCGCATCGACGTCGGCATCGGGAAATGCATAAGCGCAGGCTATCGCGATGCAGGCGCTGCCGGTACACAAATCCAGGATGCGTTCGACCCGCTCTTCATCCACCCAAGGCGCGAAACGCTGTTCGATTAATTCGGCGATAGGCGATCTCGGTACCAGCACCCGCTCATCGACATAAAACGATAGGCCCGCAAAAATGGCTTCATGGGTCAGATAGGCGGCCGGTATGCGTTCGTTGATGCGCCGGTCGATCATATCGATCACAGCCTGGCGCTCAGTCAGCGTTAAAACGCTTTGCAGATAAGCATCCGACAAATTGTAGGGTTGGTGAACGGTATGTAAAACCAACGCTGCCGCTTCATCCAGCGCCGTTTCAGTACCATGGCCAAAACACACCTTAGCCTCGGAAAAACGGCTGGCGGCCCAGCGGATGTAGTCGCGAATGGTTGATAACGTGGTTAAAACTTCAGAGGGTGTTGTTTTCATTGCAGGACAAAATAGGATAGATGCAATACAGTTCGACGAAGGCGTAGATTTTAAACTAAACTCTGCAAGCTTGTTTGAATATTAAGTAGACGCAATATGAGCCAAACCCATAGCAACCTTAGCAATACCGCCGCAAGTTTGGCTAAGAACAAACTCTTACTGGACTGTTACCGGCATATGCAATCCGACGATCTGGTATTGCCGACTATCCCGGATGTGGCTTTTAAAATTCGCCGCGCCATTAATGACGACAAGTCCAACGTCGCGTCAATAGCGCGCATAGTCCAGATTGACCCGTCAATTACCGCCAAGCTGATACATATCTCCAACAGCCCTCTGTATATGGGCCGAAAAAAAATTGAAAGCTGTCCCGAAGCGCTGACCCGCCTGGGATTAAAAACGGCTCAAAGCATCATCACGTCGTTTGCAATGAAATCGGTGTTTAATGCCAAGTCCCCCGTTATTCGTCAAAAAATGACCGAGTTATGGGCGCACAGCAGTTATATCGCCTCCATCAGCGCCGTCTTCGCGCATAAAATCCCCGGCTTCGACCCGGACCGGGCCATGCTGGCCGGACTGATCCATGATATTGGCATCGTGCCTATTTTGACTTATGCCGACCATCATCCCGACATTGTTGCCCATCCTAAAGACCTGGCCGAAACAGTGAAGGAATTGCGCGCCGACATTGGCACACAAATTATTCGCCGGTGGGATTTTCCCGAGGATTTTGAAGATGTGGTCATTAATGCCGAAAATTGGTTTCGCAACGACAACAATCCCCCCAGCTACGCAGACATCGTGATGATCTCACAGCTGTACAGTTTTATCGGCAAGGTCGATATAAAAAAAATACCTAAAATAGACGACCTGCCCGCTTATAAAAAACTGGCCGGCCATTTAAATGCAAGCGACACGATTAATATACTGGATACGGCTAAAGATGAAATCGAGCACATCCGGCAAATGTTAGCTTAATTGTTCTATGGATATTAACTCGCTGACAACCCCACAACCTTTGTTTAATGCCGGCAGGCCGGCGGAGAACACTTTAAACCTGAAAGTCGGGCAACAGCTTGACGTGAAAGTTACCGGTGCGGACATACAAGCGGCAAAAAACGCCATTACCTTATCGCTGGGCAACAAGGACGTCACCGTACAAAGCAACCAACCGATTGCGCTTAAACCAGGGCAGGATTTAAAAATCCAGGTTACCCAGGTCGCCCCTGTCATCGAATTTAAAATTCTCGATTCGTTACCCGAACAAAAAAACCAAGCGACCGAATTACGCCTAAAGCTAATTTCGACCGCCAGGGATGGTGGAAGTGTCGCAATCGGCAGGGAACCGATGCGACCGGCTGCCGGGGATGGCGGGAGCGCCGCAATCGGCAAGGAACCGATGCGACCGGCTGTCGGGGATGGCGGGAGCGCCGCAACCGGCAAGGAACCGATGCAGCTGACTGCCAGGGGCGCTGGAACTGCAGCAATCACTGAAAAACCGGATAGCGCCGCCCCTGCCTCGCTCGCAAAACAGCCGTTAGATGCAAAAATAATCAGCATCTTAGGCAATAAAATCCAGTTACAGATTTTTGAACCCGGCAATAAACAAGCCGCCCTGGTCAATATCGACCGCTCTCAACTGGCCAATGCGCCGTCTGACTTAAAAGCCGGGCAAAACCTGAGCCTGGAAATTGTAAAAACAGGAACCACGCCGGCATTTAAGATTGTCCCGGCTGCGGGGAACATTCCTGAAGCCAAAGTAGCCGAATTTATAAAACAGTTCCTACCGCGCCATGAAGCGTCGCCGATCTTTTTAAATCAATTAATAAAAGATTTGCCGCAACTGATGAAAAATGAAAGCGTTCCCCAGGCGCTCAAGGATATTGCCGCAAAAATAATCCAGAACCTGCCACCTAAAGAACAATTGATCACCAGCCAGGGGCTTAAGCAATCGATTGTCAACTCGGGGCTGTTTCTTGAAGCCAAGTTGCCTCCGGCAATGGCGGAAGCGCTGCCCCAGCTGATAAAAAACGAAAGCGTACCCCAATCACTGCAACGCATGGCCGTAGAAATATTGCAGAACCTGACGCAGAAAGAGCCAGTGCTTAATCCTGCACAACCGCTTAAACAGAATTCCGAAGCCAAGCCGGCGTCTACAGGATTCGGCCTGCCCGAGGAAACCGGCAATATTTCCAAAGCCAATAACCTGGACGATACCGGACTCATTACCGGGGATTTTAAAGCCAACCTGCTTAAATTCGTTCAAGCTTTAAAACAGGAAATCACCCATCAAGGCGAACAGCCCGCAACCCAAATCGATCTTGATTTGCTCAAAAACCTGCAACATAAAACCGAAAACACTGTTGCCAAGCTGGTGCTGGATCAATTGATGTCCTTGCCCAAGGAAGACAACCCCAAGCAGCTATGGAT
>JBAQYH010000155.1:0-4772 GCA_049299935.1 Methylobacter sp.
CACGGGCTCAGGCAAGACCACTATGTTGAACGTGCTGAGCGGTTATATTCCGGCAAACGAGCGCATCATTACCGTTGAGGACTCGGCGGAGCTACAGTTGCAGCAGCCGCATGTGGTCCGGCTGGAAACCCGGCCGCCCAATATTGAGGGTAAAGGGGAGGTGTCGATGCGGGACCTGGTTCGAAACAGCCTGCGCATGCGCCCGGACCGTATCATCGTCGGCGAGGTGCGCAGCGACGAGGCGTTCGACATGCTTCAGGCCATGAATACCGGCCATGACGGCTCACTGACTACCGTACATGCCAATACACCGCGTGACGCGCTGGGCCGGCTGGAAAACATGGTGGCGATGACGGGACTGGATTTGCCTACCAAGATGGTTCGAACGCAAATCGCCTCGGCCATCAATGTGGTGCTGCAATTGTCGCGCCTGGAGGATGGCAAGCGAAAGCTGGTCAGCATACAGGAAATCCAGGGCATGGAAGGCGACATCATCACTATGTCGGAGATTTTCAAATTCCAGAGAAAAGGCGTCGACGAATACGGAAACATCTTGGGCTCGTTCAAGGCCACGGGCATCGTTCCCAAGTTCCATGAAAGCCTCCAGAAACGGGGTATCGATCTTCCTTTCGATCTGTTTGATCCTGAGCGCGGCGATTAATTGGAGAATACTCATGGATAAAGACACTTTATTAGTTTTCCTGGCCCTGGTATTCGCCGCGGTATTCCTGCTGACCCAGTCCATTGTCGTGCCGACTTTCGGGACGGGCAGGCAAGAAAGCCGGAGGCTCAAGCAGCGGCTGGGCATCCTTGCCGATGACTACCAGGCCGAACGCCAGATATCGCTGGTCAGGGAGAAATATTTCAAGAAGTTATCGCCGCTTGAAAGTTGGCTTGAATCGCTGCCGGCCATGAAACGGCTGGAAGTCTTCATCGAACGCTCTGGACATGACTTCCCCGCCTATCGGCTTATCCTGCTCAGCCTTTTACTGGCTTTATCGGGAGGGGCGGCGGCCTGGATGCTGAGTCACCAATGGCTGTTTGTCCTGGCCGGAGTTTTTATACTGGGCGTACTTCCGGTCATGAAGTTGAAGCGCGATCTGGTAAAGCGCTTCGCCAAATTCGAGGAACAATTGCCGGAAGCGTTGGATGTCATAACGCGCGCCTTACGCGCAGGTTATCCATTCAACGAAACCCTGCATGTGGTTGCCACGGAAATGGACGAACCTATCGCCAAGGAATTTCGCATCGCCTTCGACGAAATCAATTTCGGCGTAGACACGCGCTGGGCGCTCCACAGCATGGTGGAACGCATCCCCAGCATGTCCCTGATGGCCATTGTGACGACGGTCCTGGTGCAAAGAGAGACGGGCGGCAATCTGACCGAGACTCTCGAAAACATAGGAAAACTCATCCGCGGACGGTTCCGGTTCCAGCGCCGCGTTTTAACGCTGACCGCTGAAGCGCGGATGTCGGCTTGGATATTGGCGATGGTTCCATTCGTTTTATTTGCCGGAATATCGGTGATCAACCCCGACTATGTGGCGAATCTGACGCAAGACCCGGTGGGAAGAAAAATAATTCTCTGGGGCATTGTGTTACAGATTGCCGGTAATTTTTGGATACGCAAACTGATTGCCATGGAGATTTGATTCGCTATGAAATCCTTTATAGAAACCTTATTGAACAATCCGGACGTTGCCCGGAACGGCGCCGTTTTCCTGTTCGCGGCGGCCATTTTTTCCGTCGGCATGGTCGGTTTATTGTTACTGGCCAGGCGCTTGGATCCACTGAAGAGACGGATGGATGCGCTGATAATCCAAGACACAACGCAGGTGTCGGTCCTGGAACAATGGGCGGAAAAACTGGATCGTTTCGCTCATGTTGTCCTTCCTCACAACCAGGACCTTCAAAAAAGCACAATCGATCGCCTTACCCGTGCCGGCTACCGTTCTCCCAATAGTTTAGTCATTTATTATTCTATCCGGTTGCTGGCGATGGTCGTCCTGCCGTTGTTAGTCCTGCTGGCGTACCCGTTATTCCCAAAGATCGAACCGGAAAAGTTTTTTTACGGTGCCGCAATAGCCGGGCTGCTGGGCATGATCGTGCCCAGCTATTACCTGGATAAAAAGACTATTCAGCATCAGCGCGCACTCCGAAACGGACTGCCCGACGCAATCGACCTGCTCGTGGTTTGCACGGAAGCGGGCTTAGGCCTGAATGCCGCCATACTTCGCGTGGCCCAAGTGATCTCAGATATTCACCCGCTTTTGGCCGAAGAATTACTCCAGGTCACCGCTGAAATACGCGCAGGCGTCGATAGGACCCAAGCCATGTCGAATCTTGCCCGGCGAACCGGCCTGGAGGACATCAAAGGACTGATCACGGTTCTGGCCCAGAGCATGCGCTTCGGCACCAGCATTTCGCAAACGCTGCGCATTTATTCCGAGGAATTCCGGGACAAACGTATGCAAAAAGCGGATGAAGAAGCAGCCAAGCTTGGCACCAAAATGATCTTTCCGCTGATTTTCTGTGTCATGCCCGGTTTCTTTATCATTGCGATGGGGCCGGCCGTTATCAAAGCGATAGCCGTCTTCTCAAACATGGGGCATTAACAAGCCGGACACGATAAGGACGCCATGGTGGCCGTCCGCACCCAGCCCGGCCATTCGGGTATTTTTAGCTAATTACAATGCGCAAGGGGAATTTTCATGATTAAACCAATTAAATTCATCAACTCGGCCGGTACCTTGGCAAAGGTAGTGTGTTCCATGCGCCGTGCTGTTTTCTGCCTGGCGCTTGTGAATACAGGCACGCTGTTAGTAGGCTGCGGGCCTGAATCCATGTCGATAAAACCTAAAATGACCGGGCTGTATGACGATAAATCAGCCCTGGTTCATGAGATACAGGAACTTGCTGTCGACGCTCCGTCGGCGATGAATCGCGCAGACCAGTTTTTACATCAGGGAAACAAGGACGAAGCTCTCTATTATTACGTTAGGGCGCTTGAGTTCGATGACCAGAACAAGGGGGCGCTCGAAAAGATAGGCGATATTCATGCCGGGAAAGGCAATTACAAACCGGCTGAAGTCGCCTACCAAATGGCATTAAAGCTGGATCCAAAGAGTGCCGTTGCGTTGGAAGGTTTGGGCCTCATCCAACTGAATACCGGGAAACAGACTGAAGCCAAGCAATCATTGGAGGCCGCGGTGGCCATCGATCCAAGCCTGTGGCGGGCGTATAACGGGCTGGGATTAATTGCGGATAAGAACGGCGGCTATTCGCAAGCTGCGCAGTATTATGAAAACGCATTGAAAACCAAGCCCGATATGCCGATGCTTATGAATAACCTTGGCTATTCCAAGTATCTTTCCGGCGATTTGCAGGCCGCAATGCGGTTGTTTGATTCCGCATCGAGAATTGATGCCAAATACGACTCCGCCTGGCTAAACCAAGGCTTAGTGCAGGCTCGTCTCGGCAACGACTCGGCAGCCATTCAGGCTTTCATGCATGTATTAAACGAAGCGGATGCTTACAATAATCTTGGATATATTTACATGGTAAATAACAAGACGCCCGCGGCTGACGAGTATTTTCAAAAGGCGATTTCATTATCGCCGACCTATCACAGGCTGGCCAACGAAAACCTGAAACGACTGCGTGATATGGATAACTAACTGATATTACGCACGGATGTTTTTTGTCCCGTTTGCCGCGCTGAGCACCGCAGCTTTCGGCGGGAATAGCCCGCAGGGGCGCTGCATGGATGCAGCGCGTTGCCAGAGGGCCAAGGATGGCCCTTCTGGCAACCCCCGTCGAAAGCGAGGAGCGCAAGAAATAAGCGGCAACCGGGTCGCCTTTTCTTTGGTTACTTTCTTTTGGCGAAGCAAAAGAAAGTAACTCGCCTTCGGGTGCGAGAACCCGATTAAAAATAAACCGTCGCGGCAGCGACACTTTAATAATAAAAATGTTTATGCAGTCTAAATTCCAATAACTGCGTAACATCAGCTGTTAATTTTGCTGCAAAATTTAATATAGTGAGATATAATGCTCTGATATACAAACACATTTCTCCGCGCTTCCGCGCATTCTATAATTTCCAACAGGTAAATCCATGTCCAATGATGTTTCTACATTACCCTCTTTCCGTGATTTAGCGCTGATTGAACCGGTGCTAAGAGCGCTGAACGATGTCGGTTATGAAACACCTTCACCCATACAAGCACAAACCATCCCGCTCCTACTGAAAGGCAAAGACGTTCTGGGGCAAGCACAAACAGGAACCGGCAAAACCGCCGCGTTCGCATTACCCATTTTGTCGAGCATCGACCTCAAGCAAAAAGACCCGCAAGTCCTGGTGCTGGCACCAACCCGCGAACTGGCTATCCAGGTGGCGGAAGCGTTTCAACGTTATGCCGCGCATTTAAAAGGCTTCCATGTTCTGCCTATTTACGGCGGACAGGATTACAGCACCCAGCTGCGTCAGCTGAAACGCGGCGCGCATGTAGTGGTCGGCACGCCGGGCCGGGTCATGGATCACATGCGTAAAGGCACGCTGAACCTGGATGGACTTAGCCATCTTGTTCTTGATGAAGCCGATGAAATGCTGCGTATGGGGTTTATTGACGATGTGGAATGGATTCTTGACCAAATTCCGGAAAAAAGACAAATAGCCTTATTTTCTGCGACCATGCCTTCGGTTATTCGCAAAATCGCTCAGCAATATCTTAATGAGCCTGAACATATCACCATCAAAGTAACCACCGCATCCG
>JBAQYH010000156.1:0-4917 GCA_049299935.1 Methylobacter sp.
GGCGCGTTCGCGACCCGCTACGGCTTGCCGAGCATTCCTGAGGCCGCCGAAACCATAGCCTTGGCTCAATGCCTGGAACTGGCCGAGCTGACCGGCTGCCGGGTGCATTTCGGCCAGTTAAGCTGCAAGCGTTCGGTGATTAAAATCCACCAGGCCAAAAAATACGGCTTGAAGGTCAGCGCCGATGTTGCCATACACCAATTGCACCTGACCGAAAACGACATGACGCCTTTTGACAGCGCTTATCATGTCTTGCCGCCGTTGCGTACCGAGGACGACAAGCAGTATCTGAGGCAAGGACTGGCCGGCAGCACGATTAACAGCATCTGTTCCGACCATCAGCCGCACGATTTGGATGCCAAGCTGGGCGCGTTCCCTGAGACGGAACCGGGGATGTCATCCCTGGAAACCCTGTTGCCGTTGATGCTCAAACTGGTGGCGCAACACGCGATAACGCTGGAACAGGGCATTGCCTGCTTAAGCGCGAATCCGGCGCGGGTGCTGCGCTTAAACAGCGGCGCGTTAACGCCGGGTTTTTCGGCCGATGTCTGCATTTTCGACCCGGAACTCGAGTGGCAGGTCAATTCGGCAAACTGGAAAAGCCAGGGCGTCAACACGCCGTTCTGGGGTCAAACCCTGAAAGGGCGGGTAACCCATACCTTGCAGGCCGGCAAAATTATTCACCGGCTCTAATGGAACACGGATGACACAGATGATACGGATTTAAACGGATTTTTTAATCAGTGCTTATCCGTCAAATCCGTGTCATCCGTGTTCCATTTTCTAACCGCTAAGTGTTTACATATTTTTAATAACGGCAAACAACATGATTCAAAAAAGAACAGCTCACCAGATCGCCGATGTGCTAATTGAGGCCCTGCCCTATATCCAGCGCTTTAAAGGCAAAACCATCGTGGTTAAATTCGGCGGCAACGCGATGGTTGACGAAGAACTGAAACACAGCTTCGCACGGGACATCGTGCTGATGAAACTGGTCGGCTTGAACCCGATTGTGGTTCACGGCGGCGGCCCGCAAATCGGCCAGCTGCTGGAAAAACTCGGCAAAACCACAGGCTTTGTCGACGGCATGCGCATCACCGACAGCGAAACCATGGACGTGGTTGAGATGGTGCTGGGCGGACTGGTCAACAAGGAGATCGTCAATTTAATCAACATGCACGGCGGCAAAGCGGTCGGCCTGACCGGCAAGGACGGCAATTTCATCCGCGCCAAAAAGCTGCATCTGACCCCGCGCGACACGCTTCCTTCGGAGATTATCGATCTGGGCCATGTCGGCGAAGTGAGCAGCATAGACCCCGCGGTTCTGGATATGCTCGGCGGCAGCGATTTTATCCCGGTTATCGCACCGATCGGCGTCGGCGAGGATGGGCATTCCTATAACATCAATGCCGACCTGGTTGCCGGAAAAATTGCCGAACAGCTGAAAGCTGAGAAACTGATTTTATTGACCAATATACCGGGAATCTTGGACAAGCAGGGCGCTTTGCTGACCGGCTTATCGATCAAAAAGACCGAAGAGCTTATCGCTGACGGCACCATTTCCGGCGGCATGATCCCCAAAACCCGCTGCGCGACCGATGCGATAAAAGGCGGCGTCACCAGCGTACATATTATTGACGGCCGCGTCGATCATGCGGTGTTGCTGGAACTGTTTACCGATCAAGGGGTTGGTACTTTGCTGCTTAACGGCTAGGTTAGGAAATGATTACCGCGAAGGACGCGAAAAAGCACGAAGGAAAAAGCCCAAAAAATCATGCGAATGATACGCTTGTTTAAAGATGACGGTTTGTGAGGCATATGGCGTTTAAATCTTTACAAAATGTTTTGTTTAATTGAAACTACTTTCGCCCAAACAATAAGGCAGCAAAATGGGCAGCAATAAAAGAATCATAATGCTTGGCAGTTTTACGCAAAGCACGGAAGTTTTTTAACACAACATTATAGAGAGATGAATATGAAAAAATGGTTTTTAGTCGGTATGGCAGCCATCGCAGTCTCCGCAGCAAGCAGCGTAGTCTTAGCTGAAGCGAAACAAGATTTCACTTTGGTCAACAAGACAGGTTACACCATTGATGAAGTCTATGTTTCCCCAAGTGCTGCAAATAACTGGTTAGACGATGTATTGGGCCAGGACGTTTTAGGTGATGGCGAAAACGCTAAGATAAAATTTCACAGTTCCAATGACATCTGCAAATATGACTTAAAAGTTATTTATGACGATAAAGAGGAAGTGGAATGGTCTGATATCAACCTTTGTGAGGAAGAAAAAATCACTATCCACTGGAACAAGAAAAGCGGTGAAACGTCAGCCACTTTCGACTGATCTTTAATCGTATTGCCGAAGAAGGGGGCAAGACAGGCGTCGAGTGTCCCCGGAAGCGATAGGGCGTGTGTTTCGAAGCGTTTTGAGTCGTGGACACAGGCTTTAATCGGTTGGTTGATTTTAAGCTTGTTTTGAGCAGGGATGCCCAAAGCAAGCTTAATGCAAAAATAGTAGCTCCCTCCCGGATTTTGCTGTTTGGTTTAGCGGCTATTCTTTATTCCATGATTTTTTGTCGTAGCCTAAAGAAGCTAAAGCCGCTTGCTCTTCTTTGCTTAGCTTATTCCACGAAGTACCCTCGGAAGCTGGCGATTCAGTTTCAGATCCCCAGATTCTGCCATTCCAGCCTAAAACAGCCCAAAGTTTTTTCTCCTCAGCGGACAGCTCATCCCAAGTGAAATTTTCCCAGAATTCATTGACCTCCCCCGTAGGCTTGCGCACGCCGGCTTTGGCTTGGGCCGCGCCTACCTTGGTCTCAGCGGCTGTAACGATTGTTTCGGAAGGCGTGGCGGTTTGCTCAACAGGCGCAGGCGCAACGGCTTCCTCCGCAGGTGCCGGCGCAGTGGGCTGATTAATATCTATCCGCTTGCCGGTAGCCTCTTCTTCAAGGACAAGGCTGTTGATTTTCCACTGACCCAGTTCTTTTACCGCATCAAAATAGACGGTTCCCTTGCCTTTTGGACCTTCTACGCTAAAGGAAATGGTTGCTGTACCGCTCGGTTCCGAGGTTTCTATGCTCCCGGACGGCAGGCCTGTAGAAAAAGGTAAGCCGATTAGGTCCGATGCTTGCCGGCTGCGTTCAAATTGGGATTCTGCTAATTTGAACGCGTCTGAATCTTTAATTGAGGCCATTGTAAAAAAAACCAGGCCCGCAAAAAACGCGATAAACAACAAATAAACAATGGCTGTCCAGCGGGCCCATTTTTTCTGGACGGCCTTGAAGTGATCAATGCTTTCCCATTCTTTATTTTGCCATGCCCATGCACTGCCTTTAACGCCGAGCACAAACGGCATGATGAAGTTTACAAAGGGAACAAACATGAGCAGGGCTATGTAAGTGTTATTGCCAATGCCCCAAACCCAGTTTAATAAAAAAGCTCCCCAGTTCCAGCTGTCAATTTCCGGTGGAACGATTGCTTTTTTGCCTTGACCCGAAGTGTTTTCCATAGTGCCTTCCTGTGATATGAGTGATCTATAGACTTTCAGAAAATTAATTTCTTGAGCAGTAAAAACTTCTTTAAGGAAAGTCCTTCAAGAAGTAATGGAATGATAACACTAAGTTTTCAAAGACAATCATAGAAAACTGCATGTATTAAATAGTCCAGTAGTTACGCTACGCGTGCCTTTTTTGGGGCTGTGCGAAGCAGATCCTATCTGACGGCTTCATTGGATTTTTGCTAAAAAACGGGCCTGGTTTTCATGCCACCATTTTTCTTTTAATTCATCATCAAGTGCCATAGCATCGTCTGTGGTCATTTGACTTTTCGAGAGCAATTCTTTAATGCGTAATATTTCTATGAGCCGCAATAATTCCCGAGAATTTAGATATTCTTTAGAAAAGGTTAAATTTACAGTATTTTCAGTGGCTTGATAGTTCAACATAATTGTTCCCATTTTAAATGGTTATAGCCAAGCATAGAATGGATTGGCTTTGTTGCTACCTCCCATTTTCCGGCATTTGCGGTATTTTGCACATTCATTGTAACCAAGTAGATTAGGCACCGCGTACATTTATTGAGCTCGGGGCGGTGTTCTGAAAATGGTGCACGATGCGAGCCCAGCATCCATGCAGCCGTTCGTGGTGAATTTATACGATGCGCCTAACGCCGGTTATTTACCCACCGCAGCTTCAATATAAGGCCTGAATGCCGACCTAATATCCCGCACTTTCTGGCTGGCGCAGAGTTCAGTGCCCAGCGACGATTCACGGCAGCGGATGTCGAGAAAAAGCTGCTGCTTTTTGTTTTCGTCTTCAATTTTTGAGATCGCCAAGCTCAGGTCGTTGTCGGTGGCAGGCGTACGGCCCATAATCAATTTGTCGGTATCGGTATCGATGGGTGTTGTGGCGTTGGTTTTGATAAACTCATGTGCGCTGGTCCAGGCCTTAGCGCAAAGCTCATCGGTTTCGCAGGTGTACAGGCCGATCTCATCGGCAACTTTGTTTTGCGCGGTTTTGTCAGACGCTTTGGATGGATCTGTATTGTCCTGGGTCAGAAATTTAAAGCGTTCAATATTCGATTCAAATTCGGCTTTGGTCCGATTCTTTTTTTCGATCTGTTTATTGATTTCAGCATAAGCGACCTGTATTTGCGCTTCTGTTTGTTTGATTTCGTCCAGCAACGTGGCCGGAACTTTTTTGCCGTTGCGTTCGAGTTCCGCGGCTTTCTTTTGTTGTGTTTCCAGTTGGTCTTCGACGCGTTTTAAATTGCCTTGAGCCACATTCCGTTGGGCATCCAGGGATTGCATGGTTGCAAAAAGGCTTGCTTCCATGTCTTTCACATTGCGGAAGGTGCTGAGCAGCACTTTGTCGTTAGCCGCTTGCTGGGCGATGATCTTTTCCTGGGCTTTTTTCAGGG
>JBAQYH010000157.1:0-1646 GCA_049299935.1 Methylobacter sp.
TGATCACCCTGATTGGATTGGTGACCAAGAATGGTATTCTGATCGTGGAATTTGCCAACAAGAAGCGTGAACTTGGTTTAACAAAGTTCCAGGCAGTAATCGAAGCATCCACACAACGGTTACGCCCAATTTTGATGACTAGTCTGGCTACCTCGCTCGGTGCATTGCCAATCGCCCTTAGTCTGGGTGATGCTGCTTCCAGCCGGGTGCCACTGGGTATCGTTATTGTTGGTGGTATTTTGTTCTCGCTGATACTCACTTTGTTCGTGATTCCGTCCGTATACACTTTCGTTTCCGGAAAACGCAAAAGCAGAGAAGAAATTGATAATCAGTTTAGGTAAGTTACAAATTACGAATTAAAAAATTAGGATAGCATTGAATATCTGCTCTTTATGAAATATGGGCAAGCTATAAGATAATTTCTGCAACTTTTATGACAGATCCATGAGACATATTTATTTCTACCTGTTATTTTCACTTCCGGTGTTGTGTGCAGCGCAGCCGACAATTACGCTGAAAAGTGCCATAGATACCACACTGATCAACAGCTTTGATATCCGGATAGCCGATAACAATGTCGAGATCAGTAAAGTCAATAATTCGTTTGGTGTGGCAGGAGGATTACCTTCGATCAATGCCAGCGTTACTGACAACCAATCGGTCACGGACGTCAACCAGAAACTGAACAGCGGGGCTGAAATAAAGAAGAGCAGTGCCAACGGAAATACCATGAACTCAAGCATTACTGCTGGAGTGGTGTTGTTCAATGGATTTAAAGTTATCGCGACCAAAGAGCGGTTGAGTCGCCTCCAAAAACAGAGCGAATTACAGTTTAATCTGCAAATACAAAACAGTATTGCAGCCGTGATGGCAAAATACTACGACATCATTCGTCAGAAAGAGTACTTTAAAATCATACAGAATTCGCTGGATGTTTCTCAAAAGAAACTCGATATCATCATTGAACGTAAAAATGTTGGCATGGCAAACGATGCCGACTATCTACAGGCGTTAATAGATGTAAATACAGCGCAACAGGCTTTAAAATCACAGCAGTTGGTGGTCGACCAAACGAAAATGGATCTGTTGCAACTAATGAGCCAAAAAAAATATTATCCCTACATAGTGGATGATAGCATCACGGTTGATACCTCTATCCAGCAAAATACTATTCTCTCCTATCTAAGTCAAAATCCTCAGTATCTATCCGCAGAACAACAGATCAAAATCAATGAGCAAGTTGTAAAAGAAGTGAACTCTCTTCGTTATCCTTCCCTGAAAATCAATACCGGTTACAACCTGAACCGCAGTCAGAGTGATGCCGGTCTGACCTTACTAAATCAGAACTATGGTCCATACGCAGGACTGACACTGCAAATACCGCTTTATAACGGCAATGCATACAAGATTCAAAAGGAGACTGCCGTTCTCAATCTTAACAATGCCAAATTGCAACAGGAGAACCTTCTTAACCTTTTAACCGCTGATGCCATGAAAACTTTTGAAGCTTACAGTACGACACTGCAACAACTCGAATCTCAGCAAATCAACATTTCATTTTCCCGTAAGCTGATTTATGTTGTGATGCAGCGCTTTCAGGTAAATCAGGCCACGATCCTCGACGTAAAAGCGGCGCAGGCCAGTTA
>JBAQYH010000158.1:0-2193 GCA_049299935.1 Methylobacter sp.
AACATGGACAGCATGCCTGTCCTGTCCACCGAACCGGGGGAAATATCGTTGTTTACTCGCGGCAGGCAGCGTGCATTCGTCAAGGTGCAGGACGGCTGCCGTTACCGCTGCACCTTTTGCATCGTCACCGTGGCGCGAGGCGAGGAAAGCAGCCGCCCCGTGCAGGCGGTCATCGACGAAATCAATGCGCTTCACCAGCAAGGCATCACCGAGGTCATTTTGACCGGCGTGCACTTGGGCGGTTACGGCAGCGACCTGGGCAACAACCTGTCCGATTTGATCAAAGCCATTCTGGCTGAAACCGACATCCCGCGGCTCAGGTTGGGTTCGCTGGAACCTTGGGAACTGCCGGGCGATTTTTTCGAATTGTTCCACAATCCTCGCCTGATGCCGCATTTGCACCTGCCGTTGCAAAGCGGCTCGGATACCGTGCTGCGCCGAATGGCAAGGCGCTGTAAAACCGAGGAGTTTGCCGCCATCGTCAGCCAGCTGCGCGCGCAAATCCCGCACTTTAATATCACCACGGATATTATCGTCGGCTTCCCCGGCGAGACCGAGCAGGAATGGCAGGAGAGCTATGACTTCATCAAGCAAACCGGTTTCGGCCATATCCATATCTTCACCTATTCCAGCCGTGCAGGCACCAAGGCCGCAGGCTTGCCGGACCAACTGAGCAATGAAATCAAAAAGCAGCGCAGCAGGCAATTGCACGAGTTGGCGGAGCAAATGAAGCTGAAGTTTTTTGAGGCTAATGTCGGCAATGAATTCCCGGTGTTATGGGAAGGCTACAGCGAAGCGTTGGACGATAACAAACAACGGGTATTCGGTTACACGCCGAATTATCTTAAGGTAGGCTGCGTGATCAGCAGCGATGTGTCGGTGGAGAACCGGACGCTTAACTGCGTTATAACCGCAGTTGATGAGAGCTGCGTTGTTGGAGAGCTTGTGGGTAATTAAAAGTACGATGTATTTTACCGTTGAGTGCATCGACATCTATATAACGCGTCATCCCGGCAGGGATTGCCGGGATGACGATGATACAATTTGTGTAATATCTATTGAGTGAGCGTCTACCTTGAGTTTAAAAATGGCTATCCTCAACACAGCAAAACGCGCCCTGCAATTCTTTCGCATCGGGCTGGCGGCCAAAAAACTTCACCGGCCCCAAAACGAGACCGAACACTTGCTCGCCAAACAAGCGCTTGCCGGGCTGTTTGCCGATGCGCGCGGCGTTACCATGAAAGTCGGCCAATTGTTTGCTGGCAACGACGGCACATCGCCCTTCCAGGAACTTGTCGAAGGCATAGAGCCTTTGCCATTGAAAGCCATGATCCCGCAACTTGAAATGGAACTCGGGCAAAAAGTCAAAAGCGTTTTCCGCTCCATCGAACCGGCCATCGCGGCGGCTTCCTTAGGACAAGTGCATCTGGCCGTACTTAAAAACGGCGACAAGGTCGCAGTTAAAATCCGCTATCCCGATATTAGCGATGCGGTCGATGCCGAATTGCGGCTGGTCGGATTGATGCCCGGCGTGGGGCCGGTCAACCGCTGGGGTTTCGACCTTGACGCTTATAAAAAAAGCCTGCGCGACAATATGCACCGCGAACTTGATTACCGCTCGGAAGCGAAGAGGCAGGACTATTTCGGACGAGCCGTGCAAGTGCCGGGACTGAGGGTTCCAAAAGTGTATAAAGACTTATGCGGCGAAAAGGTTCTGGTACAAACCAGGGCTCAAGGCGTGTTGATCGACAAGGTTGCCGGCTGGTCTCGGCAGGATCGTCTGGCTATCGGTCAAACGCTGGTGACGACGCTGTTTAAAAGCCTGTTTGTTGCCGGCGAAGTGCATGGCGACCCGCATCCCGGCAACATCTTTTACAGCCATGACGAGAACGGCCGACCGTTAGTCACATTACTCGACTACGGCTGCACCATTGCCGTTGCCGAACCGCGCAGAATGGCGCTGCTTAAACTGATCGCCGGTTGCCGCGAACGGAATCCTACCAAACCGCTGGATTGCTTTGCGGCGTTGGGTTTTGACGGCAAAAAACTGGCACCCATCAGCGGCTCCCTGCCCGCCTTATGCCAGATATTATTCCGGCCTTTTTTAGTGAACCATGCGTTCAATCCCGAGCAATGGCAGTTAGGCCAGGGGGTTAACGATCTGCTCGGTGATTACCGCTGGTGGTTTAGGTC
>JBAQYH010000159.1:0-2137 GCA_049299935.1 Methylobacter sp.
AGCGCAGCCGTCAAGCTATCTGCTTAAACGGCAACATTGGATACTCCGGCAAATGCAAAATCAGTGAGTTTTTTAAGACGTGTGTCTGATATAATCGGCGCCATTATAATAACTGTCCGAGACAGACCTCCACTCAACTCAACACCCAGCAAATAGAGATAAGTCATGAGTACGCAAAATTCCTTCATCAACACTCGTTTATTAGTGAGTAGCCTGGTTATATCAAGTTTGCTCGGAGGCTGTGCGTCCACATCGACGGCTAACAAAAACGATCCTTGGGAAGGTTGGAATCGCGGCACTCAAGAATTTAATGACGATCTCGATAAAGCCGTTGTTAAACCCGTGGCGAAAGGCTACATGTGGATAACGCCTAAATTCGTTAATGACGGCATAACCAATTTCTTCAGCAATATTAACGACATCGGCGTAACCCTGAATGATTTTATGCAGCTCAAGATGTTACAGGGCGGCATGGATGCCGGCCGTTTCCTGATCAACACCACAGCCGGCGTTGCCGGCTTTGTCGATGTGGCAAAAATGATCGATCTGCCTAAGCACAATGAAGATTTTGGACAGACGCTAGGCTTCTGGGGCGTTCCATCGGGCGACTATCTGGTGGTGCCGTTTATGGGAGCAAGTTCGCCTAGAGAAGTCGTCGGGGCTGTTGGCGACGCTTTAATGAATCCGCTCACTTATACCTTTGTGCTTGCCGGTGGCGGCGCGGCCGTCAGCGCGGTCAATGCGGGAACCAAATCGGTTGATGTCGCCGACACCCGCGCCGACTTGATACCGACTGAAAAGCTGGTTGATGAAGCGTCTGTCGATCGCTATTCCTTTATCAAAAATGCTTACCAGCAGCGCCGTGAATACCTGGTTCATGACGGCAATGTTCCTGAAGAAGATGAAATCCAACTGGAAGACGACGCCGCGACAGATGGCAAGGGCACTGTAAAAACAAACAGCGCAGCACCGGCAACCACCGGCAATGCCTCCGGCCCTGTCCCGGTTACTGATAACTCCAAGCATTTTCTGGACATATCGGCGCCGGTTAAGAAATAAGCCGGGGCATAACTATTCAACACATAGAGAAATGGAACACGGATTAGGCGGATAAACACTGATTAAAAACGCATAACAGATTATGGCTTCTGTTTTTAAAAATCTGTTTGAATCCGTGCCGCCTCGGCAACCGCTCCTGCGTTGCTCTACCTCCTGCATCCATGCAGTCGTAGAGGCGCCTACTTTTGGCATCCGTGTTCCATTAATCATACCAGCTTGCCTTTTATTGCTTGAGTCCAAGAAATGAAATTCCCTGTACTTATCCTGCTGTTGGGTATTTTTTCCGAATGCTCTTCATCCCCTGTCAGCAATAACTGGGCGGCATTCAAACAACCGGCGCAAATCGGCGACAGCGCCCAAAGCATTGGTTCCTATACGGCAGGCTGTTTAAGCGGTGCGGTCTCCCTGCCCCTAAACGGCACGGGCTATCAATTGATGCGCCCTACACGAGGCCGGTCTTACGGTCATCCCGACCTGATACGATTTATCGAGAGCGTAGCGCAAACCGCCCATTCGCAGCACTGGGGAGTCTTGCTCATCGGCGACCTGGGGCAGCCGCGCGGCGGTCCGACCCCAAGCGGGCATCGCAGCCATCAAACCGGGCTCGATGTCGATATTTGGTATTTGCTTTCGCAACAAGCCGCAACGCGAAGCCTGGAGTTTAACGAACGGGAAACCTGGAGCGCTCCATCGGTTCTTGTCTCCAGATCGGATGCGATTGATGACAACCAATGGTCGCCGGCCCATGAGAAAATTCTTGAGGCCGCAGCGCAAAGACCCGACGTCGACCGCATCTTCGTCAATCCCAGCGTCAAACGCCTATTATGCTCACGTAAACCGGTCCATCGCTGGCTAAGAAAAATTCGTCCGTGGTGGGGGCATGACGACCATTTTCACGTGCGCCTCAAGTGTCCGCTGAACAATCCTAACTGCACCGGACAAGAACCGCTACCCGAAAGCGATGGTTGCGACGCATCGCTGGCCTGGTGGTTTTCAGAAGAAGCCAAAAAACCGGTCCCCCACGCCAAAAAACCGGAACCGCCCGTACTTCCTGCGCTGTGCGATGCTGTTTTAAGAC
>JBAQYH010000160.1:0-14171 GCA_049299935.1 Methylobacter sp.
GAATAGATATAATGGTAATTTGAATATACGGAAAAATCAGGTGCAACGGCAGTTCCAGCCAATAGGGCTTTTTCTACAAATTTGGTAGGGCTACGCCATATCGATTCCAAGCGCCAATCATCAACAAATCCATGAAACGGCAGATTTTCAGTTCTTGAACCATAACGAATAAATTGATTATCTTGATAATCCGATAGCTTATTAGATAAATATGGGAATGATCCTGTATAGGGAACATTTGGTATTGTTGTTTGATTACGATTAGTCATAGTCATAAATTAATTCTCAATATGAACAGCTGTAACTTGCTACACGCGGTTATTAAAACCTTTCAGCTTTTTAAATCGCGCCAGTTACTCCAAGAAGGTTCAACTCCATGTTTAGATTCATAGTATTTAGACAGCTGAAAATTTAGCGTTGCCGCAGAGCTAGTGTAGTTCCCCACATTACGATCAGCAGACGCCTGCATTGATGAATACCGGCCATAATTCTCAAAACGTTCTGGACTTAGTTCACCTATCCAGTGCCAACGGTCTGTCAATCGGTGACTTTCTTTGCTACGCCCGCCCATGCATTTACCAGTTATATACCGTTACTGCACCAGGAGATAACAAGCCAGGTCAGTAACATAAAGATGAATTACAAACTTAAGTTTATAGCTTCGCATTTTGTATCAAAGAGCTATCTTGAAGTGTTTTCTCTTTTTTACAAAAAACAGGGAATGGTTTTTGATTACGATAAGTAATCTCCACATGACACTGATCAATAAGCTTTACTGAATAGCCATAACCATTAAGGCCCGATGTATTAATAAATACTTCTTCCTTGTCATTTTTAATATAGAAATACTGGCTAATACGGTTTTTATCTGTAAAAGATGTTGGTTTTAATTTAATAGTTACTCCGGCAAGCCGCCAGTTGTAGCCAAAGAAGGGCGATTGATCTACAGGAACAGCTGTACCGTTTTGGACACTATCCACATTACCAGGATGAGGATTGTTAGCCGGATCAGCAGGTTTTGAATTAGCCAGGTGACGGGTTTGATCAGGAGTTTTATGGGCAAAAATAGTAGGTGTAGGGCGCGACGCAAAAAAAACACCAAGGCCGGTAAGAAGGACCAGAAAAAATAATACGCGAGGATTTTTCCATAATGGTGTACCCGCGATGGTATCGGAATGTGTGCCTGTTGCTGTGCTGGCATAGAGTCTCCAAACGTGTTTCTTTATTGATCGGTTGCGAACGCTTAAAAAATCACTCGCAGATTTGCCGCTATCTTCAGCTAAATGGAACGCTTCTAAGTAGCTGCCCTTAAAACCGATAAGGGCTTGATTTTTGTGTTTGTAAGCGCCTTCAGAACACCCCCTTATATCTTTGCGTATTTTGTCGATATTGGGCGTTGTTAATACCATATCCCAACCAAAATGCCGGTGTTTTTCGAAAGCGATCAGGAAATTTTGCGGCCTTTTATCTTTAATAGCTTGATCGTAGCCTTTTGGATAGTCCAGCCGTTTGAGATCGGCTTCTTTCCACGCTAACGGCCAAACGGTTTGAGCTTCATCGATCAGTAAAAAAGCGCCGTGAGGTGCCCAATGAAAGAATGAGGCAAGCTTTTGACGACCTTCCAAGGTTTCGGTGTCTATCCAAATAATGCCGAATGATTCAGGAACGATTATGGGTGATTTGAACTTGAACTTGGTCACGCTCGCTAGGGCGTCAACAACAGTTTGACGATCATTAAGCCCTCTAACGTTCGTGATGACAATTCGACCCGCTTTGGCGGCAGGTATAAAATCATCCATCACCGCGCCTGATGTTTTATAGCTGCCCGGAGGGCCATGATGAATTTTTATGCTCATTATTTAATCTCAAACAAAAGGGATAAAACGCAAAACAAACTTTGTGAAAAAAGCGGAGATAATCAAGTTGACTGAATCGGGAATACGAAGGGCAGTGGCATAACCTAAAATAGTTGAATCCAATGAATTCCATGCGTTATTCAATATGGTAGATAGCCCTATATCCTGAATGATGTTTTTTGCAACATCCCAGGCAAAGGGCAATGCCCATAAGATGAAATTAAGGGATGCCAGGACGGACATTTCAACGATTTTAGTAAAGGCCCATACAGCAAGGTCGTATATACCTTCGGTAATAAACTTATAGGTAAATTCGAAAAAATAAGTGACCGAATCAAGCAGGTAATTAAGGAGGTCTAACATGATTTACCCCAGGATAATAAATAGAGCAGCGGCGGCAGCAACTACATAAACAGAATTACCGATAATTGAAAAGTATTGCTGGTAATCAGCAAGGCAAATACGGAAGGTAATGTTTAATCCCGGCAAACTAACGCCATCATCACAGGACATTGAACCACCGCCACCTGAAAGCGTTGGCGTTAGTCCGGCAAATTGAGATTTGATACCGGAAATCATGGTCTGCAATTCTTGTTTTTTTGTACCTATCTGGGTTTGATAATCGTCAGCAGGTGCGGTGCCGGAACCGGATTTATTGAATGGTGTTTTTGAGGATGTTTTATTCAGGGTGTCGTTAATGGCTTGTATGCTGGAATCTTGAGCTAATCCAGAGGTGTCTAACGTCAATTCACTTGTTGTGGCACCGTTAGAGGTCGTTGTAGTGGTGGTTGTAGAGCCGTCGGGATTTGTTACGGTTGTTGATGTGGAAGTGGAATCCTCCTGTTTGGTCTTTACTGTGCCTTTGGTTGTGTCAACGTCAGAGCCGTCCGAATGCGGGTTTGTACCCTGTATGCACTTTTTAACGCCGTTAACGGTGCCGGAATAGGTGCCTGACGGGCATGCTGTTGGGTCGTCTGCTACGCAGGTTGTATTATCGCTTGACGCATGTTGATCAGCAGGACAAGAAAGCTGGGCGTTTTTGGCGCATGTTTTACCGTCAGCGGCCAGGAATTCATCGGAAGCACAGGTTTTAGTGGGACACGCGGGTGTAACAGTAAAGGAGCCGTTTTCGTTGCCACAATACTGCTCAACTGAACTGCAAATCTGACCACCTTCAAGACAGGCAGAGGGCGTGTTTACACATCCGCCCGTTGGATTTGTAGAAGAAGACAAGAAAATCTGGCCGTCAGGGCATGTAACCAGAACACATGTATTTGTGTTTGGATCAATCGATTCAAAAGAAGAACAAGTAGCAGGGACTTGGCATTGACCCGTAATAGGGTTACGTATTTCCGGCGAAACACACGCAGGAGCGTTTATACAATTTGTGCCAGATACATTACCACCATATGGACAAGAATAATTATGACTAAGATAACACGCGTTAATACTAGCAACATCACCTGATTGATGAGAGCCACCAGTCACTGAATAATAACCTGTTATCTCAAGAGGGCCAGTAACAGAATAATAAAAAGTTCCAGGTGCATTATGAGCTGTATACCAATCAGCAAGAGCAGACAAAGTAGACTCTTTATGATCACCTTGATTTGAACATGAGTAATAAGACGTATCTAACGCGTTATAAGTATCAGCAAAAACTAAAGCAGGAAATAATAAAATGGCGGCCAATAAAGGCCGCCACAACATCATATTGCTGTACATCTAAATCCAACTACGAAGCATAATGCCCACGAGGAACCTATCAGGTATGCAATATATAAGGACATAATTTACACCTTGCGAACTAATGATAAGATAATGCCTACCCCTGCAATAACTGCAACGGCAGAAACTACATAACCACCAACTATTGTGCTGTCATTGGTTATACCAGTTATAGCACCTTGTGCATCATAAATAAGGGTTGCTAATGCTGAATCAATAGTAACGAAGACAAATAAAAAACCTATTCCGATTCTTTTTAAAACGTTCATATCAAAAACAATCCTTACTAAATAAAGAAAAGAAAAATGACGGCCAATAAAGGCCGCCACAAAATCATATTAATGTTCTAAACCTTGCGAACCATAGACAAGATAATGCCTACGCCCGCAATAACTGCAACGGCGGCAACAACATAACCGCCCACTGTTGACGCGTCAGTACCCGCGGCAGTCAAAGCCGTTTGTGCATCAGTAATAACAGAAGCTGATACTGGACCAATGGCAGCGCCTGCAACTAAGAGTCCTAATCCGATTTTTTTTAATAATTTCATGTTTTTACCTTTTTTCGTTTTAAATTAAAAATAAGTCTCAGGCTAGGCCAAGACGTTAACGACTTGTCAGGTGTTAGGTTCTGACTGTCGATACTTGATTAAACAAGCTATGTTTCAGACTGTGTCTGTTATGCTTTATGCTAGGTCAATCAAATATGCTTGAACCATGCTCTTTAGGATCAGGGCATGGGTTTACTTTGTACTATTTTTCTACCTTAGTTTTCGTACTAAATTTAATATGAGCCCAGCGCCCGCACCGACCGCGAACATTAACAGTGACATGCCAAATGCGTCATAAACGTTTTGCCAGTCAAATTCACCAATAGCGGTACTTATTCCGTCTGAATAGACTATTTGGGCGTCTATGGCCGTAGAAGAAGTGAAGCCCGAACAAATAGATGACGCTTCTGTGATGTTCGTTGGTTTAGATAGGTTATTAGAAAGAGCTATCCTATCCGTCTCGTTATAAAGATAATGAACTAAACCATCCGACTGAAGCACGCCGCCTCTACAAAAAAACATAATTCACCTCATACCAATTTTGTTTTCTTTTACTACATGGCCATTTATGAACCGATCTTTTCTAACCTGATTGCTTAATACCCGTTCTTTGAATTGAACGGGTTTTTGCAAGCAGGACATTGAACGGATTTTTGGTTTATGGGGTTCTGACCGGTTCATTTTTTTGGCCTGTTTTTGGTTTAGATTTTGCCGGTTTGGTTAAGGCCGGATGTTTTGGGTTTGTCTTTGTCTTCTATGGGTTGATTTAGGTCTGGTTTTGGTTCTTGTGCCGGTTCGTCTTTTTTCAGGCTTAAGGCGGTCAGTACGGCTTTGTTTTGGCCGCCCATTGTGACTTCACAGAGGATTTCCATTTGACAAGGAAAGGTAAGTTCTCCGGCTTCGACTTTGGCTTTTTGTTGGTCGAACATGGAAAATGGCATTTTGATTTTAATGAGTTCGTTGCCAAGGTTGTTGGGGTTTTTTCCAGTGTTGGGTTTGGATACCCAGATGGAGCCGCCTTTGTTGTCGCCGTCGATTTCATAGCGGGTTAATGATTCAACTTGTCCTCTTACGACTGTTTGCATGTCTCCTAGGAAGCTGTTTTGTGTCATTGGTCTGTACCTTTTGTTGGTTAATAGGGTGGGTTTGGTTTATTTTGCTGTTTTTCTTTAAGGTGACTCTTTAAAACCCGTGAGTCGAACAGGGAAATTAGTTTTATTTGTCTAGGTTAGGCTGTATACAGACTCCTAAACCGGATTTATCAAAGGTTTGTAATGTCTCTGTAAATGAATGTGTGACTAAGATCAGCGCAAAGATAAAGCATAATGAAAAGGGAAGCGCTGAGTTTGAAACAAGCGCCCATATTATGTTTATTAATCGTCTACGTTGGGTGAATGTCATACCTCGACCGGGTAAGCCATGCTTTATGGTAATCATTTTGGTTCCTTATATTTATGTTCTTTTCAAGAAAACAATAAAGCCAATAATGAACATAATTAGGCCAAATGCTATCGTTAAAAATAATCCAAGCTTCTCTATTGCTTCAATAGACTGCATACATTCACTCATTTTAGTAATGCCTCTTTCTTGTTTTTGTTATGACTGTATAAGGCTGTTTAAAGCCGGTTTTATCTAACATTTTTTATTAGTCGCTTTTTATTGGCGAACCCTAACGGGACGGGCTTTCCGTTCCAATCGACGTTTAAAGCTGATAACTTCGACTAAGTTAAAAATGCTTTTACGCAAGCTCCAAAGATTTTTAACTAAGTCTTCGTAATTCAGCTTTAATCGCCGATTTCCTCTACAATCCCTTTCGCTGTACGGCTATGCGCCTTAATCGTTTTATGCGAACTCGATCTTTAAAGCGGCTGGCCATGACCTTTGAGGAAAAGCGCCTCAAAGGCCATTTGACAGCTTGTTTCTGTCTTCGGTTGTACAAGAAATTTTTTTCGTAGGACGAAAATAATTTCTTGACAACTTGGATGCTCTGCGAGTTAGGGCATCTGCTTTTTTTATTCTTCACCCTTCGGGTTTTTGTCCTTTGCGGTGAACATTCGGCGCGCGATTGTGGGCGCGGCGGTTAGGTTCGGGGCCTTGCGCTCCTTGCAAGGCGCTTACTCGTACCTCGACGCTTTTTGCAAGGGCGCAGGAGGCCCGAACTGGTACGCAGGGCTTCATTGGCGCGCCGCTTGTTTCGCTTTGTCTTGCTTTTCTTTAAGTTGCTGCACTACTTGGTTTTGCAGTTCTGGCGTTAGTTCTTTTAGCGGAACCAGTTGTTTCCGTAGGTACATTGTCATTATTATTTTTGTTAGCCCGAATGGTTTTAAGCCGCGATTCATGGCTTCTAACTCAAGATTTATGTAGTCCTTAGGAGCTAATGCGGTTCTGTATATGCGCTCTTGTTTATCGACTTCGGAAGAGCTACCGAGAGCGGGTAGGGTTTCGTCATTTACGGACATTAGGAAGCTCCTAAAGCTTGAGTTTGATTAATAAAATAATGACTATTTAAAGTTTTAATTTGTATCTGTATCTTGTCAAATTCATTTAGAAGTTGAGAATTTGAAACATGATCATCATGCACGAGTTCATCTAAAGAATTAATCAAAGACAATATCTTTTCAATATGTTCTGATAATGATTGATATTCTTTATAAGTATCACGCGAATGATTTAAAAAGATAATTAACTCTCGCATCATTTTAAAAATACGTTTCGTCTTTAAAACAGTGCGATTAATCAATAATAAAGCAATTAAAGATAATTGTTTAATAACATAATCAGAAATAAGATTAATAATAATAACTTTTGCTTTTAAATGAAATTGAGACTCTAACGGTATTTTCATTTATGCAACCTCCTTGGCATCAATAAATATTGCTTCTTTATAATGTTTACCGGCAATCAGTAAGGCTCTAATAAGTCCTCGATCTTGTTCTAGAATTTCTCTAGCTTTTTTGATTTTCGCGGCTACATGTGAGTAATCTAGAAGTAAGTAATGAATTCCTTCTAGCTGATCATTACCTTGTTTAAAGATACTATCCAGCTTCTGGTTGCAATGTTCTGAATCGCGATAATGTTCTGATGCGGGATCATGAAATTCTGCAAGCGATTCTTTGTATTTACGATTTGCCAAATCGGTAATTAACTGTAGCGTTTCGGTTAGTTGATAGGGGGATAGTTTCATGACGTTAACCCCGGTTTATAGCGGCAGGGGGATTTATGATTTCACCTGATGAAATACTATCTAATAAAGACTGAATATTAGATTTAAAATCAGCAACTGAATGGAATAAGCCTACTCCATATCTAAACTCAAATGTCCAACATGAAATGGCTTTTAGCTGGGTATACGCCGGGCAATCGATAAATACAGTTTTAAATGCATTTACTTCAACGTCAGCACAAACTATTGATGATTGGACACAGGACCGATTTTGACAAATAGCATCATAAGAAGAATCTAATAACGGATTGCCTTCAGGCACCAATAATTCATACTCATTTAAGAAATGTAAAGCAGAGCGAAGTTTTAAGGAAATACTATCAAGGGAACGTTGTAACAAAGTATCTAATTCAGGAACACTGTTCATAACACTTTTCCATCTTTCAAGTTAGCAACCAGGACGACCATGTTTATCATGCGGTAACGGCCTATCTTCGCCGTAGGTAAGTAGCCTTGATCTATCCAACCGCCTACTACGCCTTTGGTTAAGCCTATCGATTCGGCAAATTTATCTGGGGTCATGAACGGGATAAAGAACAGCTGGGATTTGGCTTGTGCTAACCCTTGTTTAACGGCTGGATCTGTTTCCAGGATTTGATCTAAATTGACTTGGTTTTGTTGTTCGTTCATGATTGCACCTTAGCCCTATTTGGCTGGTTGTGGCTGGTTTGAAAGCATGAGTAATTATTACCTAATATCGAGTATAAGTCAAGTAATTAATACCTAATAATGAATAATATTAACAAGAGATTTAACTTTTTATTAGATTACATCGGGTTATCAAACCCTGTGCTAGAAAGACATACCGGAATTAAAAGCACAATATGGGCAAACGTAAGAAACGGAAAAAGCCGAGTAAATGAAGACCATCTGGAAGCCGTAAACAAAATGTGGCCACAGTACACTTACTGGATAACAACAGGAATGACACTTCCAGAAGCAGGACAAATCAGCCCGGAGATTGAGGAAACAAGAAAAAATCTGTCAACGGGTACATAACCGCAGGGAGGGCATTAGCAAAATGGGGGACGGTTAAAACCTAAACCGGATTAAAGCCGAAAGCAATCACAAAGCAACTGATGTAAGCCGTTACTTTCACGGCGTAAGCATTTAAAGATAACAACCAAGCAAAACAGTCAAAAAAGAACCAGACCAGAGGCGCCTAAATGGAAAAGTACAGAAATGTGAAATGGAATAAAGAAATAGCGATAGAAAGGGAAAGAAACACTGAAAAATCAGAAGGTTCATTACGTAATAGATACAGGGAAGAACAAACTTGGCAACAACCAAAAACAAACGATGTCCCCATATTAAAGATTGTATTTTTCGCAGCCCTAGGATTAGTGTCAGTCGGTTTTATTTTTTTCGGAAGCGGCTTGATGTTTACCAACGGAATAATACGCAGTGTAGACAGTCATTTAAAAGATACAACCAAAACCACCCAACTAGAAATAGAGCAACGAAGAAGAGCTTTAGCCGCTGAAACGGAAAAAAGAAATAGAGCTATAGACCTTGAATTAGAAAGGGTTAGATTGCGTAAAGCAGAAGCAGACTTACAAAGAAAACAAATTGAAGAAGACAATAAACAGACCCTTATTAATATTCGCGAAGAAGAAATAACTAAAGAACGTAAATGGAAAGCATTCTACACAAAGCCAGACTATTGCAATTCACCAGCAAGACATCAAATAAGAGTCGAATGCGGTAATATTTATATGAGAGCAAGAGCTCAATTTGATGATTTATACAGCAAAGGAAAAATTTGATAATTAACTGTTACCCGCCGGCCAACAATTTCACCAGGTCAGTAACACTTTCCTGTTATGCACCTACTGATCTGATCCACAAATAGGCTAAGTGTTACAATGGGAAGCACTTTAAGCATGAATTTTGATTCCGTTTATTTCTTGGATGTCGATGTTCTGCGTCCGCAAGAGGCACTTCTTTAACCCCCGTTGAGGGAATTAACTTTCCACATTCGGTAGTTTTTGGCCTATACCCGGCTCTATGTATTTTGCCATTATTCCACTGGTAACATCGCATAACTAATAGCTCCAGGCGACGCAAAAAGCGTCACAGTTTTGTGTTAAATTTAGGCTCAGTGTGCGCTTTTTGCGCTCCTGAGCATGGCGTTACTAAACCAGGTTAAGAAACGCCGGCCGAGTAACGGTTTCGATCAAACAGCCGTTTTCTACATGCACCTGTCGCTGTATTTTGCCGTCCTGTTACTGCTCGACCACAACTACATTCACATAAACGCCCCCAATCCCGCCGGGATTTAACAGACTCGGCCAAAGCAAGAGCAATTGGGTAAGGTACGCCGTTACCTATAGCACGGGCAAGCTGAACCCGCGTAAATGCTGGTATGTCAAAACCATCCGGCAAACCCTGCAATGTTGCCAGTTCTGTTACCGGACGTATGTCATTCGCCGTTACAGTTGGCTCACCATTCTTATTACTACCCGGACGCTCAATCATCAACTGTGTTCCGTCTCGTGATCCAAACTGAATATGTCGAAGCCGTCTCTGTTTAGAACCAAAATCAACGGCATTCAAATCAAGCCGTTGCCAGCCATAACCATCAATCTGAATATCAGGTACACCAGGGACATTTTCAGCTAACCACCAGACAGGATTTGCCTCAATAACAACCCGCTTAAATTCTTCTAACATTTGTAACCCGTTCCCTGACGGATCAGAACGTCTTGCTTTAGAAAAATCCTGACAAGGAGGACCGGCAATAATCCCGTCAAATTTGCCAGACATGACTGTAAATTTCCTAATGTCACCACCCCAAATCAAATCCGGGCCACGAACAACGCAAAAACCGCAATCTTCAAAGCCACGATCTAACAAACCTATACCCGGAAATAATGATAAAACCAGCATAATATTCCTTAAATGAGAATGTAGTAATTTTGTCACTACGTTTTAATTTAATCTAAGTAGTGTGTAGTAAAGTCGCAGTAGAGAAAGACTGAGCTATAAATACAAGTAATTGATTATTAAGTACTCTTATAATTCTTGCTTGTCTGGGGGACAAGGGGTCGTAGGTTCAAATCCTATCGTCCCGACCAATTGAAAAAAAGGGTTATAAAATACAAAATTTTGTAAAAATGAAAAATACTGTTTTCGGGATAGCATTTTCAAATCATTGCCGACTATCACGCACCTCTAAAACACCCACAACCTCTACTGATCGCCATTAAAAAACAGGTTCCTAAAAGCCGCTATTCATATGGGTTTTCTCGGTTATTAATTGCATCTTTTCTTAGCACCCCTGTTTTTTGCCGTAAACAAGCCTGTGTTATTCAGCCATGAACTTTACCGCATTACATCCGTGTACTCTGAAAAAATGCGCAGCCCAGATTAACTGTTGTATAGTATTGGGCAGTTAATCAACTCTGCCCCGCAATAAATGGCGGCGCAACAAAAACATACAGGGACCGATACATGCTCACCGGCGGAATTCGCAGCCAAATCGATTCAATCTGGAACGCCTTTTGGTCTGGCGGCATATCCAACCCATTGGAAGTCATCGAACAAATCACCTACTTGCTGTTCCTTCGCCGACTCGACGAGCTGCATACCCTCGAAGAAAACAAATCCGTGCGCTTAGGCAAGCCGATGGAACGCCGCGTTTTTCCGGAAGGGCTAGACGCCAAGGATCGAGACTACAACGACCTGCGCTGGTCGCGTTTCAAAAACTTCGCCCCCGCCGAGATGTACACGGTAATCGGCGAACACGTTTTCCCTTTCCTGCGCAGCATGGGCGGTGACGAATCCACCTACGCACACCACATGAAGGATGCGCGCTTCACGATACCTACCCCCGCCTTGCTGTCCAAGGTCGTGGATTTGCTCGACCATATACCGATGGAGGATCGCGACACCAAGGGCGACCTCTACGAATACATGCTCAGCAAGATTGCCAGCGCCGGGCAGAACGGCCAGTTCCGCACCCCTCGCCACATCATCCGTCTGATGGTCGAGTTGACCGCACCGAACGCCAAAGATGTGATCTGCGACCCGGCCAGCGGCACCTGCGGTTTCCTGGTCGCCGCCGGAGAATACCTGCGCGAGAAACACCCGGAAATCCTGCTCGATGAGCAGACCCGGGAACATTTCCATCACGGCATGTTCCACGGCTACGACTTCGACAACACCATGCTGCGCATCGGCAGCATGAACATGTTGCTGCACGGCGTCGAAAACCCGGACATCCGCTACCAGGATTCACTGGCGGAGGATCATGCCGGTGACGAGGAAAAATACTCACTGATCCTCGCCAATCCGCCGTTTGCAGGCTCCCTGGATTACGAGAACACCGCCAAAGACCTGCTGGCTATCGTCAACCGAACTGCTGTTTCTGGCCTTGTTCCTGCGACTGTTAAAACCCGGCGGCCGGGCGGCGATCATCGTGCCGGACGGTGTGCTGTTCGGCTCATCGAAAGCGCACAAGGAACTGCGCCGGATGCTCGTCGAGGAACAAAAACTGGATGCGGTTGTTTCGCTGCCGTCCGGCGCGTTCAAGCCTTACGCCGGAGTATCGACGGCCATCCTGATCTTCACCAAAACCAATTCCGGCGGCACCGATAACGTTTGGTTCTACGACATGAAGGCCGACGGCTGGAGCCTCGACGACAAGCGCCAACCGCTGTTGCCGGAGGAAAAGCTCGGGGTGTCGCCTGCCGAAGCGTTGACCGAAACCGAACATGCGAAGAACAACTTGCCTGATGTGCTGGCCCGTTGGGAATTACGCTTTACCTCGGAATTGGAACGCGCGCGCACCGAGCAGAGCTTCTGCGTACCTAAGGCCGACATTGCGGCCAACGGCTACGACCTTTCGATCAACCGCTACAAGGAAGTGGTGCATGAGGTGATCGAACATTTGCCACCCAAATTGATTCTGGCTAAGCTGGCCGAGTTGGAAGATGAGATTCAGGCTGGAATGAAAAGACTTGAATCAATGCTAAGCTAAGCTGCTATTGCCAAACGGAAATAAACCAGAATTCGTTGAAGCCCAATTATTGAGGAAAAAGTTATGCCTTTAATTGCACTGAAAGCCCATTATGACGGTCATGCGGTCGTTTTCGATGAGCCCTGCGACCTGCCGCCGGAAACACCGTTGTTGGTAGTCGTCAATCCACAGGGCACACCGACGAGCCAATCCGGCGATAAAGCCACTCGCGAGGCGGCTTTTCAGGCCGCGTTCGGTGCGTTGCGTGGAAAGCTGAGCAGTGCCGACGAATTCATGGCCCGTAAAGCCGAGGAAAAGTCACTTGAGGAAAGAATCCGGCTATGAGCGGTTACGTACTTGATGCCTGTGCGTTGATTGCGCTGTTCAATGGCGAAGAAGTGAAAGCAGTGCTGGAACGCGTATTTGTTTCCGGACTACCGATTCGTATAGCAGCCGTCAACGTGCTGGAAATCGCCTACGACGCTGTGCGCCGTCAAAAGGATACGCAGGCTGCAAAAGAGGTGCTCCATTATGTGGAGAAACTGGGTATCGAAATCGTATGGACGATGGAGCCAACAGTTTTGCTACGCGCCGCCGAAATCAAATCTCGAGGTAGATTATCCCTTGCCGATAGCATTGCGTTGGCCTTGGCTTTAGATGGCGGAGCTAAACTGGTCACTGCCGATCATCATGAATTTGATGCTTTCGAGCAAGCCGGGCTCGATATTTCTGAGTGGATTCGGTGATGATGGCTGAGATGCTTTTTAAGCAATTCCGTAGGGTATGCATCGCGTACCGTTTTTCAGTGTTTTCAGATAAGTTAAGCCTTCAAAAGGTACGCACAACGTACCCTACATGGCTGGAACGTTCGCGTACCGAGCAGAGCTTCTGCGTGGCTAAGGCCGACATTGCGGCTAATGGCTATGATCTTTCGATCAACCGCTACAAGGAAGTGGTGCATGAGGCCGTGGAGCATTTGCCGCCGGAAGATATTATGGCAAAGTTGGCCGAGTTGGGGACTGAGATTCAAGCTAAGATGCAGAAGCTTGAGGGGATGCTTTTGTGACGTTAACGTACACTGGTTGGAAAAAAATTAGCCTCGGAGATATTTGTACTTTTAAGTATGGGAAAGCGCTACCAGAAAAGCTTAGAAATGGGGGGGAAGTCCCGGTGTTTGGCTCTAACGGTATTGTGGGTTACCACGATTCTGCTCTTTCTATCGGGCCAACCATAATAATCGGACGCAAAGGCTCGTATGGGGAGATTAATTTCTCTGACTGTCCTTGCTGGGCAATTGATACTGCGTATTTCGTTGATGAAACATCTACTGAACAAGATGTACGATGGTTGGCTTATCGGCTCTCGGGTTTAGGGTTAAATCAACTTAATAAGGCTGCTGCGGTACCGGGTTTAAATCGAGAGGATGCATATAGGCAACAATTACTCCTTCCCTCTTTCCCAGAACAACGCCGCATCGCCGCCATTCTGGATCAAGCCGATGCGCTCAGAGCCAAGCGCCGGGAAGCCTTGGCGCAACTGGATAGCCTCACTCAGTCCATTTTCATTGAGCTTTTTGGTGATCCAGCAGCGGGGGTGCAAAAATCAACATTTTACCCACTTGAATCATTGCTTAAGCAAACGTTCCAGAATGGTGCCTACTTCCAGAAGGAAGCCTATTGCGGGAAAGACGGGGTGGAGATGGTGCACATGAGTGATGCATTTGGCGGAACAATCTCGCGTGGAAAGCTAAAGCGTGTGGCATGCGGCACTGATGATATTCAAAAATATTGCTTGAATAGCGATGACATACTAATTGCTCGGCGTTCCTTAACTTATGAAGGAGCAGCAAAGCCT
>JBAQYH010000161.1:0-2512 GCA_049299935.1 Methylobacter sp.
GGGAAATATGAATTCCTGAAAGAAGCGCGCGGCAAAGGCATGATGATCGCGGTTGAATTCCAATCGCCTAAGAGCCTGAAACTCAAAGCGGCCTGGGCGATGCTGGAAGCGGCCAATAAGGGCTTGTTCTGTCAAATGATCACCATTCCCTTATTTAAAGAACACCACATATTAACGCAGGTTGCAGGACACGGCATGAACGTGGTCAAACTGTTGCCGCCGTTAAACTTAACTCAGAAAGACCGCGACACTATCGTCAACTCATTTGATAAAGCCATAGCCGATACCCATGAAATTCCCGGTTCCATCTGGGACTTAGGCAAGAATCTGGCCAGTCATGCCTTGAAGGGCAAAAAATAATTGACCGGGGGAAAGTGATGAAAAAATCATTTCAATTAACTTTATTATTGTTAACTTTGTGCCAGCCGCACTGGGCCGCCGCTCATGCGGTGATAACCGATTATTCGCTGAAAATCACGCCCATTCACGCGGGCAGCCCGGCAAAAGTCGAGCTGTCGTTTAATTCACAGATCGAACTGGGCTTGTCGCAAATTTTCCTGGTCAGTAAAGGCGATAAACATCAATTATTGCAAGCCGGCAACGGCAACAAACAAGGACAAATTATCATCCAGATTCCGCCACTGGAATCCGGTGATTATGCCCTCCGGTTTAAGGTCTTCGCTGCCGACGGCCATTTAACCGAAGACGTTATTCATTTTTCCGTTTCCAAATAGGAGTTAGCAATGGCCGGCATAGCTGATTTTCTCGATTCTCTTATTGGCGGGTTTGACCTGATTTGTTATTCATTAGCAATCGGCAGCCTGTTTTGGGGACTTTTCGTGTTGCGTCCGTGGCATTACCAGGACGGGTACTCGGCGGCATTACTGCAAAGAACTATCGCTCTTCTTTATAAAGGCGGGTTTTGGCTGGCTGCCGCCCAACTTTTCAAAATCGTTCTTAAGGTATGGCTAATGACCGCCGTACTTGAGCGCTGGCCGTTTCCTGAATTCGCCGGTACGACGCAATTCATCGGCGGCATAGTACGCACCCTACTGACTGTGGTTTTGGCGGGTTACTGCTATCAATACCTCAGCAAAAATCCTTTTTCCAAACAGCACTGGATAACTGCCGGCATTGTCGCCTTGCCGATGATTATTTCAGGTGCCTGGCTGGTGCATGGCGCGGGTCGTTTTGAAAATCAGTTTATCTTAATGTCGATGACGGTCATCCATCAGCTGGCCGCAGCCGCGTGGATCGGCGGTGTTTTTCAACTGGTCAACATTTGGCTGTTACGCAACAGCAATCAGGTTTATGCCGGATTATGGCCTTTATTGCTCAAACGTTTCTCTACGTTCGGCATCGCCTCAGTTGCGATGATCCTGATCTCAGGCTTGCCTATTGCCTTGCAATATATCGACACCTGGAACGGCCTGATCGGTACCGGCTACGGCAATTTATTGATGGTAAAAATCGTCTTAATGAGTATCGCGCTGGGCTTTGCCTGGCTGAATAAATCCGCGGTATTGGCATTCGGTTTTTCCGGCAATAATCACGCATTAACTAACCGCGTCCCTTATTACATTGAAGCGGAAACCTTTGTGCTGGTTACCTTGTTGTTTACCGCCGCCAGCCTGGCTTCCCAGCCTCCGGCTATCGACATTCCGACCCTGACCGCAAGCTGGCAGGAAGTTTTGAACACCTTTGCCCCGCAAATTCCTCAAACAAGCTCGCCGACCCATACCGATTTGATTGCCGGTGAAGCCGGGCGCGTTGCGATTGTCGGCCAGGTGCCGTCCCTGGCGGCAACCGAATGGTCGAACTACAACCACAACATTGCCGGTATTTTCCTGACCGTGATGAGTTTCTTTGCGATGCTGTCTTATGTACAAAAATCCGGGTTTGAGCGGTTCAAATACTGGCCGTTGGGTTTTGTCGGACTGGGGATTTTCCTGTTCTTCCGTAGCGATGCAGAAACCTGGCCCTTGGGTCCGATAGGCTTTTGGGAAAGTACTTTTAATAACGGCGAAGTGTTGCAGCACCGGATTGCGACCTTGCTGGTATTTGTACTCGGCATTATGGAACTGAGCGCCCGGATAACCAAGAATCCGGACAGCAAACTACCTTTCGTATTCCCGTTGCTGGCGGCTTTTGGCGGTCTGATGCTGCTGACCCATTCACATGTCGGCTTTCAACCCAAAAGCGCTTTCCTTATTCAGGTCGGCCATACCATGATGGGGATTTTTGCTCTGATTCTGGCCACTGGCCGTTGGCTGGAATTAAAACTGGACAGACCGGGCAAGGAAATTGCCGGTTTTATTTCTGTTGCCGCCCTGTTTCAGATTGGCATCATCCTGATGTTCTATCGCGAACCTCTTTACTAATATGAATACATTACATAACTACCCACTGCTCAAAGACATCAATACTCCAGCCGATGTGCGCAAGCTGTCGAAAAACCAGCTTAAACCTTTGGCTAAAGAACTGCGCGATTATTTAACCCACACTGTGAGCA
>JBAQYH010000162.1:0-5373 GCA_049299935.1 Methylobacter sp.
TTGGGTTGTCGCCCTCAAACATAACCGCCGGTGAGCCGGTGATTTGCTGTAATAGCGATAGGAATTTGGCTTCACCGTCGGCATTTAGTTGATTACCGATCAGCAGCGCCGGCAATTGCTGGTAAAGGTCTTTAGCGGGCGGCCTATTGACGATCAATGGGTTGTTGTTCAACCAGATCATCAGGTTTGCGGCCTCTGGATAATTAACGACGCCATCGAAAATAATGCCTTTGCAAATACCGATCAGTTCATCAATGCCGCGGTCTATCAGTCGGTTTCTGCCGAATATTGTGTTGTTATGGTCTTCCATTGGTTTCTCCTAAATTACAAATTATTTTCGATAAATGAAAGCCAGTGCTCTTCACAAATAATTACAGGTTCAATTCCTCTTTCTCGTAATTTTTTAATTGCGTTTTCGTATGTTTTATTAACTCCAAACTCTGGATTAACAACTATAAAGTCGGTTTTTCCATTCGGTGTTAATTGAATAATCCCACCACGTTTTTCAACCTTTGCCTTACTAACGTCTATATTCCCAGAGTTAAAATAACCGCCTAAAGCAAAGCGTTTATTCTCAAATTCAACATCTGGTGGAGGCATGGTTAAGCTTAGCCATGTTCGATTGGCTTCATCTACTTCGGCTTTATGTTCAATACTAATCTCTTCATATCCTAATGCTTCTTTAGAGCGCTTTGTCCCTTGAAGTCTATCGCGCCATTCCATCGGCGTTGTAACTTCCCCGGTTTCAACATCGATCAATTCAAAACCATGAATACGGCTAAAATAAAAGCTTCTAGTCTCTTTTCGCAAATGACAATAACCTTTGAATTTGTTCCCTCGCTTACCGGTTATAACGTCAACAGTTCTATCGGTGATATTGCCGTCATAATCACGATATTTAAATCGCACGGTACCGTATATATCCTTTTCTTTAGGTTTATGTTTAACCTTAAAAATAGATTTCTTATTTCCGTTTAATTGTGGCTTTTTAGTCTCTTGATTCCATTTACTTAAATAAATCAAGCCCGCTAAAATTATTATCAAATACCACATCTCATCACCTCCTCAAGTTGACAAATTAAAAAAATACAACTAACCTAATCACGCTCTCGCAAAAAACGGGAGACGGTTTTTGCAGACCGTTTATCAAGGTGCAGCAGCTATGCACCTACAAAGGTTCATGGCTTTTTTTATGCCCCTCGTTCGTTCATTATGGTGGGTGGTGTATTGGGGAGCCGCAAGGCTCGCCGGTCCTTGATCCGGTCTGCAAACCCGATACATCATCTACCGCCATGAGTTTTGCAGCTCCTGACGGTGGTAATTAACCGCAATCAAGGAGTCATCTCATGAACAAGTTATTATCTTGGCTGCTCGCCAACGCACCGCAACAACACAAAATCCCCGTCCGTCTGTTCCAAATTCGCTACCAACGGACTATCCGTGTGATCCGCGCCCAGTTGTTACCCATCGCCTTAACTCGGGAGGTGTAACATGGCCTCAAAATCAGCCTCATCCGGCGTGAAAGATATTGACCTCAACCAAATCCAAGGCAATGTCATCGTTCAACCCAAGTTAGACGGCCTTCGGGCCACTTGGAACAAAGACACCGCTCAGCTCTATACCCGTAACGGTAATGTGATCACCAGTTGCGACCACATCATCGCCGAGATTTACGCGCTAGGTCTGCAAAACCAGCCGCTAGACGGCGAGATTTACGCGACCGCGCTCCCGTTTGAAACGATTAACGGGCTGGTACGTAAGCAACAGCCGGAAGCGGATACTTTAAAGCTGCAATATCACTTGTTTGATGTCATCAACGGCCAATCGGCCACCGACCGGGCCAAGTGGTTACAGTGCATCAAGCCGTCAGCTATTATCAAGCCGGTTGCCACGTTCTTTACTACTCACTCTAAGCTGCAAGAGCTTTACCAATGTTTTCTGGATAGCGACTGCGAAGGTATGATTATTCGCGATCCTAACTCTACTGCGGTTTACCGCGTTAAACCGGTGCAAGATATGGAAGCCACGCTGATTGGGTTTCAGCCAACGACCAGTCTTGCCCATCAGCACTCTTTCGGTTCGCTGATTTTGCAGCTACCCAGCGGCAAAACCTTTAAGTGCGCTGGCTTCTCTGAGGCTCAGCGTCACCAGCTGTGGCAACAACAACCGCTAGGCCAGTTGGTCACTATCCTTTTTAAGGGCTTAACAGCAAACGGCATCCCGCGTGAGCCGCGCTTTAAAGCCATCCGTCACGACATCGCAGGAGTAGCAGCATGAGAACTTTAGCCAACCCATTTCAGTTCATCGAGCAGGATGTCCGCACCGCGACCGATGATGATGGCAAGCCCTGGTTCTGTGCCAAAGATGTCTGCGCAATTCTCGACATCACTTGGTCAGGAGCCACCCTTCAAAACATACCTGAAGAGTGGAAAGGTATGTTAAAACTTAACACCCCTGGCGGCGACCAAGACGCTGTTTTTATCGATGAGGCCGGTCTTTTTAATCTGATATTTCGCTCTGATAAACCCAAAGCCAGGGAGTTTTCTAACTGGGTTTGCGGCACCGTCCTGCCCGAGATCCGCAAGGTAGGTTTCTTCGGTACCGTCGACATTAAGGACCAGATCAGCATATCAAAACAGATTGCCAGCATATCCTTACAAATCATAAATACTAAAAACGCTTTCATGAGAAAGCTACTACATGACCAGCTGCGCCGACTGTGCAACATCATCAACCAACCGATACCGCCGACAGAATGGATAGCCTTAAACCACGACCAGGTTGATCTATTCAACAGCGATCAACCTAAGCTAACCTAACAGGAGCCGACGATGACAGAAGAACAAGAACATCTCGTCGAAGCATTGCACGGAGCCAATGAAGGCATATGCTGTGCTCTTGAACACGGCACCATCACCCCAACCCAGATATTCTTCCTGCTAGACACCCTGATTAAACAACTAGCCACAACCCTGCACTAACAATTCTTATTCGGTCTTATTCTTAAGGTCAGCATCACACAAGCCGGGCGCAAGCCCGGCCTTTCATGCCTTAGGCGGCTGATGTTGACGCCCAGCACAAAGAAACCACAAGCCAAGCAAGCCAATCTAATCCAAAGCCCCCCCGGGCCCGCCCAAATTCACTCCTCCTCACCCGCGCGGTTTTTGCAAAAAAATTTCGCATTGAAATTACTTTTGAACTGACGATAGAAGTTGGTCCAGCGGAATTGCTATGGATGGAAGGAGTGAAAACAGAAATTTGAAACGGCAATTTTTGAATAGAAATGGCGATTTATGAAAACATAAACCGCCAATTTAACGCCACTAACTGAGTTATAACTTGATATTTTCTTTATAATTCAGTTGTTTATATGGTGGAGGCGGCGGGAATTGAACCCGCGTCCGCAAGTACTCCGCCACAAGGTCTACATGCTTATCCCGCTCTTTTGATTTAGCTAGTGACTACCCGTCGGGCCAAGAAAATCACCAGCGATTCCGTAAGGTTTTAGCGCATCCACACCGGACAGATTTCAGCGCGATCTTATGTAGATGACCTCTGAGCGCCTCTCATACCTAAAAGGTACTAAAAACTCCACCCGCATAAGCACAGATGGTCAGAGGAATGGTGCTGGTTTTAAGCAGCTATAGCCATTGAGTAGTTTTCGTCATTTGCGAATACTTTAGTTTCAGTAGATTTTACGAGGTGTACTGTCCTCGGCATGCGCTTAAGGTTTCGCTACCCACGTCGAAGCCATGTCGCCCCCCGTGATGTGTATATTATATGAATTGGCTAAAAATTGTACAATTATTTTTTTGGATCAGTGTTTATGCGGCTTTCAGGGCTGTAGCGATAGCTTGACCAACACGCACTGCAAATATCCAAGTTATTCCTGCAATGTTTTATATCGCTTAACCAGCAATACTCCGCTCCATAGCAACGACAGCACCATGATTGCGGAACCGATCGCAAAGACCGCTTTAGCCAGCACGTGGTCGTATTGCAACAGGCCGGACTCGTTCAAAAGATATTGCCAGTCGTGAAAACCATAGGGCGCCGAATGGCCGAAATTACCGCCCAATAGCGGTAACTGCCCTGCCCTCGCATCGTTCATATACGGTGCAACATCCAGGAAGTTTTCGCCAACCCACCATAACGCTACCGATGCGCCGAAAGGATCGCGTGTTTTGACCAATAAAACGCCCATGCAAATCGACGGCATTAACAGCTGTCCCAGTGTTCCGCCCAATGAGGTGATAAATGCGCCGAACGGCCTGAAAACAATATGCCCCGCCTCATGGAAAGGCAGGTTAACCCGATGTAAAAAAGAGTTTCCGACCGCATTGCTTTCGATAGAGGCGCTCATAAGCTGCCAGCTCCAAATAATGAGGCCCGCAAAAATAATCGCCCTGCCTATAAAATGCGCCAACGTGGTTTGCTGCGTCTCGTGAAACAGGAATTGCGTCAGCGGCTGGGCTTCATCTTCTCCATAAAGCCTCACAACGGTCGGCCGGGTATCCTGTCGGGCCGTCTGTTCAGGGTGATATTTTAGATATTTCTCGAACACGATGCCGCAATGAGGACAAATTTCTGTTTGTTCATGCAGCTCATTTAGGCATTTTGGACAGTTCATGGTCTTTTTGATTGGTTACGGTTAAGCTCGATCATTCTTGCGGCAGTCGTTCGGTGAAAAAACCTCTTAAGAGTTCCTGTGGTATATTTCATCGGCGATTCGTTCTGCTCAAGATTTTAACCACTTCCACCAGTTTTTAGGAGATAACATGGCAAAACCCGTCACCCCTTTGTTGGCAGCCGATATTTTAATCGAACTGATCGATCAGCCTGACCGGCCGTTCGTGTTGATCGAACGCGCCTATCCGCCGTACGGCTGGGCAGTGCCAGGCGGCTTTGTCGATGTTGGCGAAACCGTGGAACATGCCGCGATTCGCGAGGCCCAGGAAGAAACCTGTCTCGATATTACGCTGACGGCTTTGCTGGGTATCTACTCCAACCCCGAACGCGATTCCCGCAACCATACCGTCACCGCCGTCTATATTGCCGAAGCCGCCGGAATGCCGCGGGCCGCCGATGATGCAAAAAATTTCGGCATTTTTACGTTCGACAATCTCCCTGCCGTGCTGGCATTCGACCATGCCCAGGTTGTGGAAGATTACCGGAATTACCGCATGACCGGAAAAGTCACGCCGTTGCGGATGTAAATAAAAAAAGCCTTGTCCACGAAAAGCACGAAAAACACGAAAAATGGCTCAGGCAAAACTTTGTGTATTACCGGAGTACAAGGCTTGCCTTGTACTTGCAATCGTTCAAAGCCAGCTTTGCCTACATGGATGTAGGTAAGGGGCGTGAGCAGGAGCG
>JBAQYH010000163.1:0-18413 GCA_049299935.1 Methylobacter sp.
AACGCCGATGAGACGAAATGCCTGCAAGCCGGGGCCAATATCTTTCTGCCTAAACCTGTCGACCAGGACGAACTGCTGGCGCAGATGGCGGCGCTGATGCAACTTGAATGGATCACCGTGCCGCGGACAGAACTTACTCCGAACCCAGGGGAGCTCGCCGAAATACCGATTCTGCCGCCTGCCGCAGAGATGCAGGAGCTGTACCGGCTGGCGCTAACCGGCAACATGCGCGACATCTTGCTGTATGCTGAGCGCATTGCCGGAATCGACTCCAACTATCAAACTTTCGCTACGCACTTGCGTCAGTTGGCCAACGGCTACCAATCGAAGGCTATTTTGGCTTTTGCTGAAGCGCATTTGGCATGACGGCAGCGGATACTTTTCGCCTAAATAGCACACGCCAACGGGGGCTGATTCTAACACCATGACCGAAAAACGATAGTGCATTCCGCCATGCAGTAACTCGAAGACTCAGTAAAATGTTGATTACGCTTCGTTAATCCAACCCACACCCGTCTTACGAGTTACATTCAATATTTGGTACATGCCTTTTGGCACCGGATAAAATTAAGATGTCCATATCTGCACTCTATTTTCTTATCATCTTTTCCTGCTTTTTTTAGAAGTTGGTTGCGTGGACGGAATATAGACAGGAGCCTTCGCGCGAAGCTGATCTGACAGCTGCTTGACAGTGTCGTTCATTGCTGCGCGCGTTGCCTGGCCCAAAGCGCTGGCTGCAAATGCACTTTCGCCGCCACCGATGCCAAATACTGACATCCCACTGCTCGCCGATTCTGCGGTGAAACTGCCATGGGAAACGATATTACCCATTATCCGGCCGCTATCGGGATCGACAACTCGCAAGTCCAACCCCACAGCACCGGTGCGACGGGCTTTGGTATTTTCCCAGGTAGGATTTGCAGCCGAAACCGCAGCACCGGCGATACCTGCACCCGGAGTGCCTGAAACTGCCCCGGCAATGCCCAATACCGTACCGGCCCAACCCAATGAACCTCCCTGACGTTCGTTATTTGCTTCTGCGACCTCGCTAAATTCAGTCACCGTCCCCTTGATAACGAAAGGTCCCACTTCACCTGATCGTAACATCTTGGAGGGGTTATCGGCATTTTTTAGATAATGATCGTAATCGATCACCACAATATTGCCGGAATTACCCAGAGCACTCAATAACTGTGCGGCGATTCCCTTTCCAACCTTATCGCTCATGCCTTGAAGGGGGGCTGCATAAGCATTGGGCGCAGGACTTCCTCCCTGCGGACCGACCCAGCCGAACGATCCCCACCCGTGATAACCGCCAGATTGCCCGGTACTGGGAGGAGGTCCGCCAGCTGATCCGTCGGCACCGACCTGTAATGGCTCAACCGTAACGACATACATTGGTTTAGAGGCATCATAAGGAATACGTACGGTCTCTACCTGCATCGAAGTCGGCGCACTTGCAGTGGCTTGGACCGATGCCTTGTCTACCGTTGCTGTACAGCCAACGATTAGAGTTGCGGCAACGCCCACCAACAAAATTTTTAACTTCATAATCCCCCCAAAAGTATTTCTTTTCTATTCGTCCCGCTTGCCTTCCGGAAAGTGAGCCTGGTAGAAAGTATGGAAAATTTGCCAATTTTGCCAGAAAAGAGCATCAAAATTTACCGGAGGTCTTTGTTATCTCATTGTTATTAAAATACCTGTGACGTATTAAAACTGGAAAAACCGACGCTGCTAGTGATAAATTTTGGACACTTTTTTACACTCCCCACCCATGTATCCACAGTATTCATTTCGAACTGAATGCACAATATGTAAGAATGCATATATGCATTAACTCGGAAAATAGGCGTCTTTTGGATTCCAATGGCTGTTCCCGATTTTAAATATCTAAACAACGCATAAAGATTACCGCCCTCTCAATGACCGGTTTTGGCCGAACTCAGTCGGTCAACGTTCCTTATTCAGCCCCCCCGCCCCCAAAAATACAGCAGTTTATGCTGCTATTTTTAGATGGCATTATTATTCGCCTTTTTACCGCCAGAGCCGGCTGAGTGAGTGAATTCGCCGATCCGATCGGGAAAAATGAGCTACTCAATTACATCCCTGCGTTCTCGGCAATTGCTCCATGCATTCGAATGCAGATATTGCAGCAGCAAATATCTGTCCATGTAGTCATGGATTCCGGCACAAATCTGTCTGGAACAGATTTGCATTAATCCGAAGGACGTCAGGCAGGATAGCCTGATGTGAATCCCTGCCAAAATGACGTTAATACAATTTGCGCAATATCTGTACATGAGCGTAGCCCAAAGCGCCTTTAAAATATTCCCCTTTCACCGCTTGCCCGAAATTTACTTTATTTTTACCTCGCCAAATTTGCGATAATGCGCGGTCATTTTATTTACAAGGGTTCCGTTGCACATGTGGTTTAAAAATCTGAGCATTTTTCGTCTTACTGAAGATTTCACTTTGGCTCCAGCCGACCTGGAACTGAAACTCGAACAAATGGCTTTTCGCCCCTGCGGCAGTCATGAAGAATTTACTTTCGGCTGGACTTCACCGCTGGGCAAATCGTCCGAACAGCTGGTGCATAGCGCGAACGGCTTTTTGATGGTCTGCGGCAAAAAAGAGGAAAGAGTCCTGCCTGCGTCTGTGGTCAATGAAATGATGCAGGAAAAGATTCTTGAAACCGAAGAACAACAAGGCCGCAAGTTATCCAAAAAAGAACGCACCGCGATCAAAGACGAGCTGATCTTTGAGTTATTGCCCAGAGCCTTCACCTTCTCGAACAAGACTTACGCCTATATCGACCCTAAAGGCGGCTGGCTGATTGTCGATGCGGCTTCCGCCAAAAAAGCCGAGGATTTGCTGAGCAGTTTGCGCAAATGCCTGGGTTCGCTGCCGGCCGTTCCGCTCAATACCATCGAAAAACCGGTCAAAGTCATGACCGAATGGCTGGTCAACAATCAGCCGCCGGACGACATCACGATTGAAGATGAGTGTGAGTTGCGCGCGCCTGAAGAGGAAGGCGGCATCATTCGCTGCAAGCGCCATGACCTGAGTCTGCCGGAAATCAAGAACCATCTGGATACCGGCAAGGAAGTCATCAAACTGGCTGTGAATTGGGCCGACCGCATTGCTTTCATTATCGATGAAAATCTGGCCGTTAAGCGCTTGAAGTTTCTTGATTTGATTCAGGATCAGGTGTCCGATATTGACACCAACTCGGAAGCCGAGCAGTTCGACGTGGATTTTTCGATTATGTCGCTGGAACTGGCAAACTTCCTGCCTCGTTTGCTGGAGCTGTTCGGCGGCGAGAATAAAGCGTAATCGGCCTTAACAACTTCGCTCATCGCCAATGCTCAAAAGGCGCTAGCGGTGAGTAAAAGGCTTGTGTGCATTTGCTATCGCGTAGGACGTGCCATGCGCGCCTTTGTCGCAGCGTGAAAACTCCTTAATGTCCTCTGACGCGCACGGCACGCCCTACGCCAAATACATTTCAGACGGCTTGCAGGAACAATATGATGCGCTTACACTGCGGTTTCAGGTTTTAACTATCCGTGAACTCGCAAGGAGATTCCCATGTTAGAAAAACACCAACAAGCCCCGCTGTTCAGCTCAAAAAATCAATTCAATGAAACGGTCAGTTTGTCCGATTACCTGGGCAAAAAGAATGTGGTTTTGTATTTTTATCCCAAGGATGACACGCCGGGCTGCACCATAGAAGCGAACCAGTTCACCCAGCTGGCCGGGGAATTTGCCAAGGCGGACACCGTGGTTATCGGTGTGAGCAAGGATTCTTGCGCGAGCCATGTAGATTTCATTAAGAAGTTCGACCTGCAAGTGGATTTACTGGCCGACGTCGATGGCGAACTCTGCGAAAGCTACGGCGTATGGCGGGAACGGGAAAAAAACGGCGTTAAAAGCATGGCTATTCTTCGCTCCACGTTCATTATCGACAAACAAGGCGTGTTGGTTGAAGCGGCTTACGGCGTCACGCCCGAGGGGCATGCCCAGGACGTACTAGAAAAAGTAAAAGGTTTGTAACTCCGGAAAAAATCGCTAAGGGCATCCCCCTCTCCGGCTGGAGAAGGGGATTGCACTTCGCACTGAATAGTTAATCAACCGGTCACACATCGATTTTCCACCGCACGTTTGGATAGCCTAATGTCAAAATTTAATTTCACCCTGCATCATGCCAGTCTCGTTGTTGCCGATACGGCGGCATCGCTGAGGTTTTACTGCGACATTCTTGACATGCAACAGACCGCCAGGCCCGACCTTGGCTTTCCCGGCGCCTGGTTGCAGTTAGGCGCGCAGCAGATTCATTTGCTGGAACTGGAAAATACCGACCCGACAACCGGACGCCCTGAACACGGCGGCCGTGACCGGCATATTGCCTTAAGTGTGCCGGATTTGGAGCCGGTTCGGGAGGTACTGGACAAAAACGGTGTTACCTACACCTTAAGCAAATCGGGACGAAAAGCGCTGTTTTGCCGAGACCCGGACGGGAATGCGCTGGAGATTCTTCAGCAAACATAATCCTAAAAGCCGCAGTTAGTCCACGAAATGATTTTTCCAGGATTAAACCTTCCTGTCCAACTTGCGGTAGCCGATCGCTTCGCTTAAATGAGCGGTTTCTATAGCTTCCGACTGGGCAAGATCGGCAATGGTGCGCGCCAATTTCAATATCCGGTGATAGGCCCTATGCGACAGGCCGAACTTATCCATGGCCTGCTCTAAAATCCGGTGGCTTGGTTCGGATAATGCGCACAGCTGTTTAACTTCCTTGGCCGTCAACGCCGAATTGGCTTTGCCGCTACGCGCTACGGCGATGTTGCGGGCGGCAACGACACGCGCCCTGATTTTCTCGCTGCTTTCCTCGCCCTCCGGCGAACCTTTGCGCAGCACTTCATGCGAGACTCTGGGTACCTCCAGATGCATGTCGATACGGTCCAGCAGCGGCCCGGACACTCTGGCCCGGTAGCGCATCACCTGCTCGGACGTACAATGACAACGACCGGACGCATCGCCAAGAAAGCCGCAAGGACATGGATTCATCGCCGCTATCAGCTGGAAGCGCGCCGGGAAATCGACCTGCCTTGCGGCACGGGAGATGGTGATGTGTCCGGTCTCCAGCGGCTCTCTTAACACTTCCAGAACCTTGCGGTCGAATTCCGGTAATTCATCGAGAAACAAGGTGCCGTTATGCGCCAGCGAAATTTCACCGGGTCTGGGATTGCTTCCGCCGCCGACCAACGCCGCAGCCGAGGCGGTATGATGCGGAGCACGGTACGGCGGCTTCAGCCAGTTGGCGACATCCAGCCCTTGATCGCTGATCGATGCGATGGCTGCGGTTTCCTGCGCCTGCTGCTCGGTCAGCTGCGGCAGGATGGTCGGCAAGCGCGATGCCAGCATCGATTTTCCGGTGCCGGGCGGACCCAGCATAATCAGGTTATGCGCACCGGCGGCGGCAATCTCGAAAGCGCGTTTGACATGATATTGTCCGTGCACATCGGCAAAGTCTATATCGGCAGCCGGTACGCCCTGCTCTTCCTGCTGAAACTCAACCTGTATTAGGTGCTGCCCGGTCAGGTGGGCGCACACTTCCAGCAAATGCATGGCCGGGATGATTTCAACATCCTTGACCAGCGCCGCTTCGGCGGTGTTTTCCTTGGGCAGGATCAGTTTCCGGCGATTGTTCCGGGCTTGTATCGCGATCGGTAAAACGCCGTTGATTGCCCGCAGTTCACCGCCCAGCGACAGTTCGCCGACACATTCGTAGTGGTGAAGATGAGCGCTCGGAATCTGGCCGGACGCGGCCAGAATGCCCAATGCGATAGCCAAATCGAAACGCCCGCCTTCCTTGGGCAAGTCGGCAGGCGCCAGGTTGACGGTGATGCGCTGCATCGGGAATTCAAACCTGGAATTTAATATCGCGCCCCGGACCCGGTCCTTGCTTTCCTTAACCGCGGTTTCCGGCAGGCCGACAATATTGAGTGCAGGCAGGCCGTTGGCAACATGAACCTCAACGGTGACCAACGGCGCTTCTATGCCGGAGCGGCCGCGACTGTAGATAACCGCTAAGGAAGACATGACTGCTTGTTCCGGCGGCCTACTTGTCTTCTTTGCTTAACAGTTGCTGTTCCATCTCGGCGACGCGTTTTTCCAGGTCTTCGAGTTTTGAGCGGGTTTTTGCCAACACCAGCTTTTGCACTTCGAACTCTTCGCGGGTCACCAGGTCCAGCTTGCCTAACGCGCCCTGCAAAATGGCGTGGAAGCTTTTTTCAAGGTCGTCTTTCAGGCTGCTCAAGCCGGGAGGTATGGCGCCCGCCAAACGGCTGGCAATATCATCAAGGGATTTAGGATCAAACATGGGTAATCTCGTATCAAAGGTTGACTGGTAATCTGTAATAACATTTCACCACGGAGAACGCAGAGAACACGGAGTTTTTGCTTTGCTTTTCTCTGTGTCCTTCGTGTCCTCCGTGGTAAAAATTATTTCAGATTAAACGCTTTTTTAACAAACTCAGGCTGCGCCAAAGCTGCTTTGTGTATATCGACGTTGTAGTACGTCGTGTCGAACGCCTTGTTCGCGCTGTCCGCTTCCCTGAACTTGCCCAAATCACCTTTGCTTGCAATCGTTGCACTCCACCAGCCGGACGGATACAGGCATTGCGGGAAAAACAAGGTCTGCAAATGGCTCAAACCGGCATTGCTCATCGCGCCGCGCATTTCGCCGATCAGTTTTAAATGATACAGCGCCGACTCGCTTTGCTGAACGACCATGCCGTTTTCCGACAGGCAGGCAAAGCAGTCGCGGTAAAATTCTTCGCTGAACAAACCTAAAGCCGGGCCGACCGGGTCGGTGCTGTCGACGATAATAATATCCACCGAATTCGGCTCGGCGTCTTTGACCCATTTAATGCCGTCGATGAATTTCAGGTCGGCTCTGGGGTCGTTGTTGGATTCGCATAACTCGGGGAAATAGATTTCCGCCAGACGCGTGACCCGCTCGTCAATATCAATCTGCACGGCCTGTTCAACCGACGGATGCTTCAACACCTCTCTTAACGTGCCGCAGTCGCCGCCGCCGATAATCCACACCCGTTTCGGGTCGGGATGAGTGAACAGGGCCGGATGACTCATCATTTCATGGTAAAAAAAGTTGTCGCGGGTCGACACCATCGTGCAACCGTCAATGATCATCAGATTGCCGAAAGTTTCGGTTTCATAGATTTCAAGGTGTTGAAACTCGGATTGCTCCTCGTGCAGCTTCTTTTTAATTTTTAACGAAAAGGCCGAGCCGGCGTCTGAGTGCTGCTCGGTAAACCATTCGGATGGATTCATAGTGTGGATTCCTGGAAAATAAACGCATTAAGATTCCATCATTATATTAGAATTCGGCATCTCACGGCACAACGGAGTTAATAAAGTTGAATTTAAGTCAAAGCAAAACCTGGACGACCCGCGAATCCGCACAAACCTACGCAATAGACAGCTGGGGACAAGGCTATTTTTCGATCAACGCCGACGGGCATGTCTCGGTAAAGCCCAGTTCCGATAAAGACCTGGAACTGGATTTATACGAAATCGCCCAATCGCTGAACGACAAAAAGCTATCCTTGCCGGTGCTGGTGCGCTTTACCGATATTTTAAAAGACCGCGTTAGCCAGCTGTCCCGCGCTTTCCAGAAAGCCTGCGCCAATAACGATTACCAGGGCCGCTACACGCCGGTTTATCCGATCAAGGTCAACCAGCAACGCAAAGTAGTTGAAGGTATTTTGGCGGCCGACAACATCGGTCTCGAAGCGGGCAGCAAGCCGGAACTGCTGGCGATTATGGCGCTGTCCAATAAAGGCGTGGTGGTCTGCAACGGCTACAAGGATCGCGCTTACATCCGCTTGGCGCTGATCGGCCTGAAAATGGGGCTGAACCTGTACCTGGTCATTGAAAAGCCGCTGGAACTGGAACTGATTATCGAGGAAGCGGCGCGTCTTAACATCAAGCCGCAACTGGGCGTCAGGATCAGGCTGTCCAGCATCAGCGCCGGAAAATGGCAAAACAGCGGCGGCGAAAAATCCAAATTCGGCCTTCATGCCCATGAATTGCTGCTACTGGTCGAGCGCCTGAGACAAACCGGTTTGCTGGACACATTGAAACTGATGCACTTTCACATGGGCTCGCAAATCGCCAATATTCACGACATCAAAATAGCGTTGAAAGAAGCCGGACAGTTTTACGTAGAACTGCATCGCTTGGGCGCGCAGATCAAAGTCGTCGATGCGGGCGGCGGGCTGGGCGTGGATTACGACGGCAGCCATTCGCGGCGCGAGTCGTCGATCAATTACAGCCTGGATGAATACGCCCAGAATATCGTGCGCAGTTTTGCCGATATTTGCGCGGAAAAACAGGTACCGCAGCCGGACATCATCACCGAATCGGGCCGCGCGCTGACCGCCCATCATGCGGTATTGATCACCAACGTGACCGATATTGAATCGGTTTACGCCAACCACGCCGAGCTGCAAGCCCTGCCGGAACCGCACAATCTGGTCGAGCATTATCACGATGCGCAGTTCGATTTATCGGAAGCCCGCGCCCAATTTACCCAGGACAAACTGAGCATTACCGGACTGGCCGAGGCGGAGAACAACTATGCGTTGCTGTGCCGCCAGCTTCAGGCCAAGCTGAATCCCAATAATCAAAGCGAAGCCGCGATATTGCAGGAGCTGAACGAGAAACTGGCCGACAAGGTGTTCTGCAATTTCTCGCTGTTCCAGTCGATGCCCGACATCTGGGGCATCGAGCAAATCTTCCCGATCATGCCGATCCACCGGCTCGACGAACAGCCGACGCGCCGCGCCGTTATCCAGGACTTGACCTGCGATTCCGACGGCCGCATCGACCAATATATCGAAGGGCAGAATATCGAAAAAACCCTGCCGGTACATGAAATCGACAGCAACGAGCCGTACCTGATCGGCTTTTTCATGCTGGGCGCATACCAGGAAATATTGGGCGACATGCACAACCTGTTTGGCGACACCCACTCGATCAACATCGAACTCGACGACCAGGGCTACCATTTTTACGATCTGCACGAAGGCGAACATGTCGATGACCTGCTGGATTATGTGCATATCAACAGCGAAGATTTGAAAACCGCCTACCGGGAAAAACTGGCTAACAGCGATCTGAGCGAACAGCAGCGGCAGGACTATGAGCAGGAGTTGATTGCGGGGTTGACGTCTTATACGTACTTGGCAAAATAATATGAAAGCAGGCGTAATCGGCTTGTAGGCACATAAGCATCTATATCGCGTGTCATCCCGGCAGGGACTCACGTCAGGCTATCCTGCCTGACGCCCTTCGGGTAAATGCAAATCCGTTCCAGACGGATTTGTGCCAGGATCCAGAGCACAAGGATGTGAGAATGGATATTGCCTGAATTTAACAACATTCAAATTGAAAATGATGGAGCCCCATGACTTCCCTAAAAATCAAACTCGACGATATTATCGATGCCTTGACCACACGCTTCGACATGGTAGAAGGAGGCTTTTACTTGGACACCGAAACCGGCGACGTCCTGCTCAGCACCGAAGGCCTTGACGAGGGCGACCTGCCGGAAGACCTGGAAAACAACCCGCGTTATCGCCTGATCGATCCCTTAGCCTCCCATGAATCGTTCCAAATCATGGAAGACTTCGTTGACAGCCTCGGCGATACCAAAGAAGCGGGTAGACTCCAAGAAGCGCTTAACCGCCGCAAACCGTTCCGTCAGTTCAAGGACACTTTGCACGAACGCACTGGTTTAAGCGATGCATGGTACGTATTCGAGCAGAAAGAACTAAAGCGCCTGTCCGAGGAATGGTGTGAGGGGAACGGGATTAAGGCGGAGTGGGTTTGAGGGGCTATTTCATGAGAGCGTTGGACTGAATAAGAAAATCTATTAAGCGCACCTAACAAATGATATTGGAGTCAACGCATGTATCTTTCCCAAGCTCGCTGCTTTAAAAGTTACGCGAACGCACGATACCCGGATTCAACAACAAGGGAGAAAACTGATGACCCTATCGCATGTATTCGACACTTACGCAAAAACCGCACAAGGCAAAAAACTGCATTTTAACGTGATATTAGACGAACAGGACCAGCAAAAAGCGCTTGGCTTTGCCAAACAATGGCTGGCCTGCATTGGCCTGGAGGATGCAGTCGTTACGCCGGAGAACTGTTTCTTTTATCACAGCCTCGAAGCCCCGGCAGACATGAGGGCCGGGATCGACAAGAATGGCTACGCCATTTACAAGATGGAAGGATGCCCCAAGTAATACGAGTCGGTTAAACTGATCGTATTAAGCAACCTTGGAGAAATAATATGAAAGCAGGCATGATCGGCCTAGGTGCGATGGGCATCGGCATGGCCAGGAATATCGCTAAGGCCGGATACTTAACCGGCGTTTACAACCGCACGGCCGCAAAGGCGCAAAGCCTGGCCGAAGAACTGGATGTCATCGCTCACCTTCAGCCGGAAGAGCTCGCGGCAAATGTCGATATAATACTGATTTGCGTCTCTGCCGATCAGGATGTATTGGCAATGGTTGAAACGATAGCTAAAACCGTCAAGCCCGGCGCTGTCGTCGTCGATATGTCCACGGTCAGCAGCGATACCGCAAAACAAGCCGCCGCCATACTGGCCGAAAAACAGGCGGCTTTTCTCGATGCGCCGGTATCCGGCGGCGTAGAGGGTGCTAAAAACGGCACGCTGGCGATGATGGTCGGCAGCGACCCGGAAGCGCTGGAAAAAGCCCGCCCGGTGCTGGAAACCATGGCCGCCCGCATTATGCACATGGGCGCAACCGGTTCAGGGCAGGCTGCCAAAGCGGTCAACCAAATCATGGCGGCGGGTATCAATCAGGCGGTGACTGAAGCGCTGGCTTTCGCACAGGCCCAAAACCTGCCGATGGAAAAGGTGATCGAAGTGATCTCCGGCGGCGCGGCAGGCAACTGGTTTTTACAGCACCGCGGCCCGACCATGACCCGAGGCGTATTTGCTCCGGGCTTTAAACTTGCGCTGCACCATAAAGACCTGAAAATCTGCCAAAGCATGGCGGAACAATCCGGCGCATCGACCACACTAATCGATATGACGATTGCCGATTACGAGCAGTTAATGGCGGAAGGTTACGGCGATGAGGATATTTCGGCGCTTTACCGATTAAAATCGGATTGAAAATTAGCCTAGACCTGTTAAAGTCAGCGGTGTTTTAACCGTTAAACAATGGAATAATTATGCCTGATTACAAAAGATACCAGTGCGACATTTGCGGCCATATTTATGATGAAGCTGAAGGCGACCCGGATACCGGCATTGCACCGGGCACATTATGGAAAGATATTCCCGATGATTGGCATTGCCCCGAGTGCGGCGTAGAAAAAAGCGATTATGATTTAATGGCCTAATCAGTCCTTACCGGGGAACAGTATGCAGATTGTTATAATCGGCTCAGGTGTAGCCGGAATCAGCTTTGCCGAAAAGTACCGCGCATTATCGGCCGATGATGAGATCACGCTGGTCACCCGGGAGCATGACGGCTATTATTCGCGGCCGCTGCTGTCCCGCGGTTTTACCAAGACCGATATTGAGCAATCCATCATCCTGAAACCCTTTGATAAGCTGCGCGAAAACAATATCGATGTGCTCTGCGGCGTCGAAGTTACGGCCATTAATCGTACCGATAAAGTCATAGCCATCAATGGCTCCTGCCAGGAAAAAGAACTGCCGTACGATAAACTGATCATTGCACAAGGTTCTTCCGCGTTCATTCCGCCGCCCTTCAGGCCTTATAAGGAGCTGTTTTTTTGCCTGAACAGTCTGGTCGATTTGAAAACCTTGCGTAAATTTCAGCAGGTTTTTTTAAGCCGAAACCAGCGTCCTGACTGGGCGATTGTCGGCGGCGGTTTGATCGGCTGCGAAGTGGCATCCGATTTGGCGGCGGCGGGCGATAAGGTTACCCTGTTTCATGCGATGGATCGGTTGATGGAGCGTCAACTGGTGGCCGAGGATTCGGCACTGTTGCTTAAGGTGTTACAGGATTCCGGCGTTAAGGTGCTGCTAAATCAGGCAGTACAGGAATTTATCAAAGAAGACGACTGCATGGATGCAGGAGGTAGAGCAACGCAGGGAGCAGTTGCCGGGGACAAAGTCTGCGTAAGAACCGAGGTGACGGCCGAATTTGACGGGCTGATAGTCGCCTGCGGATTTAAACCGCGTACCGAATTGGCGGAACTTGCAGGTCTTGAAACAGGCCGCGGCATCAAAGTTAACCAATATATGCAGACCAGCGACGAGTCTATTTACGCATTGGGCGATGTGGCCGAATTGCCGAACGGAAAGCTTTACGCCTTTGTTTTGCCGATACGCAACCAAGCCTTATGGCTGGCGGAGTTCCTGGCTGGACAAAAACAGGGCCGCACCGGTTCCCTCGACAACTGCTCCTGCGTTGCTCTACCTCCTGCATCCCTGGCAGTCGACGCTTGGGCGCCGCCGGTCTTTACCACCAAGGCCAAAGTGCATGGTTTTAATGCCGTTCATCCGTATAATGTTTGATAAGGCGAACAGCGAAAAAAAACGCTTTTTGCCGTTCGTCTTTCGCCTTTTATCTATAACATGACCCAAAATCGATACTCTGACGCGGAATGCGCCGCCATCTATCGCGCCATTTACGAGCGTCGCGATATGCGCCATTTTTTGCCCGACCCTATCGATCCCGAGTTATTGCTCCGCCTGCTTAATGCGGCGCATCATGCGCCCAGCGTCGGTTTTATGCAGCCGTGGCGGTTTATGCGCATCAGCTGCCCGGCGCTTCGCAAAGCCATACACGCACTGGTCGAACAGGAGCGCATCCGTACCGCCGAGGCTTTGGACGAACGCAAAGACGAGTTTATGAAACTGAAAGTGGAAGGTATACTCGAATGCCCGGAAGTGCTGGTCGCCGCCTTGTGCGAACAGCGGGAGCAATATATATTCGGCCGCCGTACCTTGCCGGAAATGGATCTGGCATCGCTGGCCTGCGCGATACAAAACATGTGGCTGGCGGCACGGGCGGAAGGCATCGGCCTGGGCTGGGTATCGATGTTCGAGCCGCAAGCCTTGAAAACCTTGTTGAACATGCCCGAAGACAGCCAGCCGTTCGCGGTTTTATGCCTGGGACACGTCGATAAATTCTACGACAAACCGATGCTGGAACAACAGCAATGGGCGGATCGTAAAGACCTTAAAGATTTATTATTTGAAAATGTTTGGAATACACCGTGCCGCTAAATTTTGTCATCCCCCAGCTCAAATCAACACTTAATGCGGCTTTACAAGCCAAAATCGACCAGAAAACCAAGCCGCGGGGTTCCCTGGGGCAATTGGAATCCCTGGCGTTACAAATTGGGCTGTGCCAAAACACCCTGACCCCGAGTTTAAACAAAGCATGCCTGCTCATTTTTGCAGGAGACCACGGCATTGTTGAAGCCGGAGTCAGTGCTTATCCGCAAGCCGTTACCGCGCAAATGGTCGCCAATTTTTTGGCTGGCGGCGCGGCGATCAGTGTTTTTGCCAAGCAGCACAACATAGAATTATTGATTGTCGATGCGGGAGTCAACGCCGATTTGAACAGCCACCCCAAGCTGGTTGATGCAAAAATCGGCAAGGGCACCCAAAACTTTTTAACCGACCCTGCGATGACCGCCGAAGAATGCGCTAAAGCCCTGCAAGCGGGGGCGGACCAGGTTTTGCGTCAACATCAAAGCGGCTGCAACTGCATCGGCTTCGGCGAAATGGGTATCGGCAACAGCTCATCCGCCGCACTGCTGATGCACCGCTTAACCGGCCTGTCGTTAGTGCGCTGCGTAGGCCGCGGCACCGGTTTGAACGATGCGCAGTTACAACATAAGGTAACCATATTGCAGCGGGCGTTAAATCTGCATAAAGGCGCAACAGCCCCTTTAGACGTACTGGCCACTTTCGGCGGTTTTGAAATCGCGATGATGGTCGGGGCTTATCTGAAGGCCGCCGAGCTGGGCATGCTCATATTGGTCGACGGCTTTATTGCCGGCACCGCGCTGTTAGTCGCGCACAAGCTGCATCCCCAAGTGCTGGATTATTGCGTGTTCAGCCATGTTTCCAGCGAACAGGGCCATCAGGCTTTATTGCACCAGTTCAATGCCAAACCGTTGCTGAACCTGGAACTGCGCTTGGGCGAAGGTTCCGGCATTGCGTTGGCCTATCCGCTGGTGCAGTCGGCGGTCGTGTTTTTGAACGAGATGGCGACGTTTGCTGAAGCCGGTGTTGATCGTTAAAATCGGTTACTATTGGACTTACAGCCCTCAAAACGCTCGGAGACACGACCATGCTTAACAGCCAAGAGCTTTACCAACAGGTTAGCCATTTACCCTCATTAGAAAAACTACGTTTGGCGGAATTATTACTTGCTGATTTAGATACGCCCAATCCTGAAATCGATGCCATCTGGCGTGAAGAAGCGCAAAAAAGGTGGCAAGCCTATAAAGAAGGTGGGCTAAAAACAGTAAGCTACGAAGCGGTTATGCAAAAATACAAATGAAAATCGAATTCCTTGAAGCCGCACAAACTGAATTAGATCAAGCTTTTGAATGGTATGAAAATCAGCAGAAAGATTTAGGCGTGCAGTTTTTGAATGAATTTGATGCGGCAATCAGGAGAATTGCCAACTATCCCGAATCTTATATTCTGATTGAAAAAGATGTAAGGCGTTGCTTGGTTAAACGTTTTCCTTATGGAATCTTGTATGGCGTAAATGCCGATAAAATTATTGTTATCGCTGTAGCGCACTTACATCGAAAACCTGATTATTGGATAGATAGGGCATAACAATAATGCCCCATCTAAAACTATTGCTATTAGCCCTCAGCTTCTACACCCGCCTGCCAGGGATGGCGGAAGTGTCGCAATCGGTAGGGAACCGATGCGACCGCCTGCCCCATCCCCAAACATTGGATTACAAGCAGCTGCCTCAGTCAGCCGTGTATTTGCCGTTGATCGGCTGGTTGGTTGGCGGTATCTGCGCTTTGGTATTTTACCTGGCCGATTTGCTTTGGCCGCAGGCTACGGCGGTGATCCTCGCGCTCATCTCCGGCATTTTGCTGACCGGCGCATTGCATGAAGACGGTTTTGCCGATGTCTGCGACGGTTTCGGCGGCGGCATGAACAAACAGCGCATCCTGGAAATCATGAAAGATTCGCATATCGGGGTTTACGGATTCATTGGGCTGCTGTTGATGCTGCTGCTGAAGATCAGCGTGCTCAGTGCAATGCCTGCCGCCACCGTGCCTTTAGTACTGCTGGCCGGGCACAGCATTAGCCGCTTGTCGCCGTTGCTGCTGATGCGGCGTTATGAATACGCGCGTGAACATCACAGCAAAGCCTCGGGAGCGGTTTATCAACCCAATTTCCGGGAATTGATTTTCGCTACCGTCATCGCGTTGCTGCCGTTGGCATTGTTACCGTTATTATGCACTCTGGCAATTATCCCCGTACTGCTTGCGACCGTACTTTTGGGTCATTATTTTTACCGCCGCATCGACGGCTATACCGGCGACTGCCTGGGCGCAAGCCAGCAAGTTGCCGAAACCATTTTTTATTTAAGCGTGAGTGCCTTATGGATATTTATTTAATTCGCCACACCCAAACCGCCACCGATCCGGGGCTGTGTTACGGACAAAGCGATATTGCGTTGGCGGCCAGTTTTGACGACGAAACCGACACCCTGCATGGCAAACTGCCCGAGTTCGGCGACGACTGCAAGGTTTTCAGCAGCCCGTTAACCCGCTGCCTGCAATTGGCCGAGACCTTTTCAGACACGGTGACCACCGATCCGCGTTTGCAGGAACTTGATTTCGGCGATTGGGAAGGCAAGCGTTTTGACGACATCGACGCCGCTGTTTTGCAGCATTGGACCGATAACTTCGTGACCGCCGCGCCGCCGAACGGCGAAAATTTTGAAGACTTGTACCAGCGTGCGGGCAGCTTTTGGCAGGATTTATTAGCTACCGATGCCGAACAGGTTTTGGTGATCACCCATGCGGGCATCATCCGCGCCTTGCTGGCTCGCGCCTTGAACCTGCCGTTGGCCAATTCGTTTCAACTGCGGATCGATTCGGGTTCCGTGCATAAACTGCGGCTGGCTGACGATTATCTTTACGTCGAATACATCAATTTATAAATGAACATGGAAAAATCATTTCGTCCACGAAAAACACAAAAAGCACGAAAATTTTCAAAGATATGCCAAGTTGTTGACCGCCACCCAAATGACGGATGGCTAAATCAATGTAATGCCTCGATTTGTTTCGTGTCTTTCGTGTTTTTCGTGGAAAAATTGCAGTTTTTAGAATGAACCACGGCGGCAATATTTACCGGTTCGCACAGCGGCTCGGCTGTCTGCCGGAACAGGTGCTGGATTTTTCGGCCAACATCAACCCGGTGCAGGCGGTCGATTTAAGTTGCCTGCAAAATGTTCAGCTTACGCCGTATGCCGACCCGAATTACGGCTTGTTAAAGCAGGCGATAAACCAGCGCTATCCGGCTCCGACAGGCGTTGATATTGAGTTGTTTAACGGCGCGAGTGCGGCTATTTTCGCCTTGTTGCGCAGTTTGCAGCCTAAAGACCTGGTCTTGTATACGCCTTTGTACGGCGAATATGCGCATATCGCCGGCGAGCTGGGTTGTAAGGTGCATGACATCAACCGGCTTAATCAGTTATTGGCGGATATTCCCAATCGCAGCACGGTCATTTTTGTTAATCCGTCCACGCCGGACGGTCAGCTTTATGACCTGCAAGAGTTGCTGGAAAAATGGCAGGCCGCCGATTGCACGATCATCATCGATGAGTCGTTCCTGGATTTCTGCGAGGCCGATTCGGTTGCAGAACACATAACGCATTACGATAAACTGTACGTGATCAAGTCGTTAAGCAAGTTTTACGGCTGCGCCGGCATCCGCATCGGCTTCATTCTGGCGGCAACAGCGGCGATAAAGGAGTTGCAACGTTTTGAACCGGCCTGGAAATTATCCAGCCTGGATATGGCCTATATGCAGCAGGCCTTGGCGAATACCGCTTTCATCGAACAGACCCGCCGGCAGACCGCCCATTTACGAAATTTATTGCATCATGCGCTGCAAGAATCCGGCTTGTTCGATAAGATTTATCCGGGGCAGGCCAATTTCCTGCTGGCGCGCTTGGCAGACGGCAAAGATGGTTATCAGTTGCAAGCGCAATTGGAAGCGTCGCGAATTCTAATCCGCGTCTGTGACAATTTTAAGGGCTTGGATAAAAGTCATGTGCGCTTTGCGGTCAAGGATGAACAGGCGATAGTCCAACTGACCCACAGCTTTGAGATCATTAAAAAATAACCACGAAGGACACAGAGGACACGAAGAATTAAGATATAACGCTCCGTGTTCTTCGTGCCCTTCGTGGTGCATAAAAACCTTTTAAGTAAACAACGATGAAACCATTAGCCGTATTCGGCACCAGTTCAGACGCCGGAAAAACCACGCTGGTCATGGCCTTGTGCCGGATTTTTGCCGACCAAGGCTTGAAGGTCGCGCCGTTCAAGGCGCAAAACGTGTCCAATAATTCTGCGGTCACCAAAGAAGGCCGGGAAATTTCCAGGGCACAATGCCTGCAAGCGGAAGCCGCACGCATTGAGCCGAGTTACCTGTTCAATCCGGTGCTGCTTAAATCGCACGGCAACGGTTCTGTGCAGGTCATCGTCAACGGGCTGGTTTATCAAAACCAGTCGATTGCGGCCTATTACGCTGAAATCGACAACCTGAAAGAACAGGTCAAGCTGGCCTTTTCCCAGCTCCAACAAGACTATGACCTGATCGTTGCGGAAGGCGCCGGCTCGCCGGTCGAGTTGAATTTACTGAACAAGGACTTGTCCAATACCTTTGTCGCCAACAGCTTCAACACCAAAAATATCCTGGTTGCGGACATCGAGCGCGGCGGCGTGTTTGCGTCGATTTACGGCACGCTGGAGCTGATGGATCCGGTCATGCGCAGCAACCTGATCGGCGTGGTGATCAACAAATTTCGCGGCGACCGGCGTTTTTTCGATGAGGGCGAAAAGATCATCGCCGAGCGCTTCGGCGTTCCGGTTTTAGGCGTGCTGCCGTTCAAGCCGATGAATATCGACATGGAAGATTCCCAGTCGCTGCGCAATTACCGGCAGCGCCTGATTGATGCCAAAATCCGCGTCGCGGTGATCGCCTATCCGGGCCTCAGCAATTACACCGATCTTGACGTGTTGATGGGCGATGCCGAGCTTTATGTCGAGCTGATCCACGATTACCGTCCGCTGGAAAGCTTCGATAT
>JBAQYH010000164.1:0-5119 GCA_049299935.1 Methylobacter sp.
GAGATCATTTTCCACCCCACGCGCAGAAATTTTTCAGAATTTGCAGGCCCGGCCTGCCGCTTTTTTCCGGATGGAACTGCATGGCGATCAGGTTTCTCACCGCCAGCACCGAGCAGAAGGTCATGCCGTAATCCGTCGTCCCTAAAATCGCCTCTTTGCTTTCCGGCGAGGGGTAGTAGGAATGGACAAAGTAATATTCCGCCGCAGGATCGATACCCGCAAACACCGGATGATTATGCTTGAGGGTAATACTGTTCCAGCCCATGTGGGGAATCTTCAACACCGAACCGGCGACTGTCAGGTTATCGGGAAAGCGTTTTGTCGAGCCGGCAACCAGACCAATGCAGTCCGTATTGTTTTCTTCGGAGCTATCCAGAATGATCTGCGTCCCCAGACAAATACCTAGAATCGGTTTTCCTGAATGAAAACAATGCTTGAGCCACGTATCGAGCTTTTTATCCTTGAGGTAAGCCATCGCCGCGCCCGCCGCGCCGACCCCCGGAAAAATAGCATGGGACGCAGCATCGAGCATTTTTGTATCATCCGTAATGACAAAATCCTGGCCGATGGAATGCAGCGCCCGCGCCACACTTGTAATGTTTCCGGCATTATATTCGATAATTGCGATCATGTTTGCTCAATTCTTTCGAAAATGGTTATGAACACTTTCTAAGTTATATTAGCAAAGTTTATGCCCTAGCGCCAATATCTTTTTTGAAAGGAACTTCTGGAACGCCGGAAGAACATCATTTTTCTTACTGTCAAACAGATTTTACATAATATACCAACTTGGCTTAAGTGCGATATTACCACAAAATACCAAGTGGAAAAAGTTCATTTTAGTTGGATTTTAAAGGATATTTTCTTTGCAATCTTCTAAAAAGAGCGTAATATTGCCTCTGAAAATCGGACAAAGCCAAGCAAGCATACTATAATTACTGGGCCAGAAAGAAAACAGACTATAATGCGCTATGATCCATTGACCGATACGGAGCGAAGCGAGCGAATGTCTCGCATCCGCAACGCTGACACGAAACCAGAGATGATCGTTCGTCGATTCGTTCACGGCATGGGTTACCGCTACCGCCTCCACGCGAGGGACTTGCCGGGTAATCCTGATCTTGCTTTTCGCCCCCGAAAGAAGGTAATCTTTGTACACGGGTGCTTCTGGCACCAGCACGGCTGCAACCAGTATCGACAGCCTCGTACAAAGCGCGAGTTTTGGGAACCAAAACTCGCGAAGAATAAGGAACGAGACGCAGAAGTTAGACGCAGACTTCGAAAGCTGGGATGGCGGGTAATGGTTGTTTGGGAGTGCCAAATCGGGAAAGAACAGGTTGTAAGAAATCGGATCAAGCGATTTCTGGATGAGAAATGAAGAACGGACGATCATCAATCGAATTGTTCACCGGGGCAGGTGGTCTTGCTCTTGGCTTGGAGCAGAGCGGCTGGCACCATTCCGCGCTGATCGAACGGGATGAGCACGCTTGTTCGACTATCCATTTGAACGAATCTCTTGGCCATCCGTTGGCCAAGGAATGGCGGCTGTTTCCCGACGACGTGCGAACCATAAGATATGCCGATCTCTCCGATCACGTTGACATGGTAGCTGGAGGGCCACCATGCCAACCTTTCTCTCTCGGTGGGAAGCATCAGGCATATCAAGACAAGAGAGACATGTTCCCTGAAGCAGTTCGTGCGGTACGCGAACTGCGTCCAAAGTGTTTTGTCTTTGAAAACGTGAAGGGACTGCTTCGTCAGAGCTTTTCGAGCTACTTCAACTATATCATTCTTCAGTTGTCGTACCCCTTGATCATCCGCAAGGCTGATGAAAACTGGCAATCGCACCTGTCGAAACTTGAACGGCATCATACGGGAGCAAAAGAAACAGATCTTTCGTACAGAGTAGTGTATCGCCTGCTTAACGCAGCCGAATATGGGGTTCCACAGCACCGACACCGTGTCTTTATCGTCGGATTCCGTTCGGACCTTCAGAAAGAATGGTCTTTTCCGGAACCTACGCACTCCCTTGATCGTCTGCTCTGGGATCAGTGGGTTTCGGGAGAGTATTGGGAAGAACATCGCGTTCCCAAGAGCAAACTCCCGACCAAGCCCGCAAAACTTGCGGCACGGATCCGTCGACTTGAGTCTGGCTTCAGCTTGTTTCCCCCGCCCGGTGAGCGCTTCAAGACGGTGCGGGATGCGCTTTGCGGACTTCCCGACCCCCAAAACAAGAGCGATACCATCCCGAATCATGAGTTCCGTGATGGAGCTCGCCCATACCCTGGTCATACCGGAAGTGCACTCGATGCACCGTCGAAAGCCCTCAAGGCTGGCGACCACGGCGTCCCTGGTGGAGAGAACATGGTGGCATTGCCGGATGGGTCCTATCGGTACTACACGGTACGTGAAAGCGCGCGGATTCAGACATTCCCTGATAATTATGTATTCAGCGGATCATGGACCGAGGCCATGCGCCAGATAGGAAACGCGGTTCCTGTCCAATTGGCAACTGCCGTTGGAACCAGCATACTGAAACAGGTAGTGTAAGACTATGGAAGAAAACTCATTGACGAATTTGCTGAAGCAAATACAAAAACTGCACAAGTCATTAAGTATCTTTAAGCTACAGGCCGCTGGCAATTATGATGGCGACCTTACCGTGAAGCAGTTCGTGAAAGAATCCGGTTTACTTATTGACGAATTGCAACAGGTTAGAGAGTGCGTTTCGCCCATTCATTTTGGCTCTATTGGCATCACCCTTGGACGTTCTGACAGCATTGCCAAGTTTTTTGCATTCAGCTTCACAAACCAAGACAAGCGTCCCCTTGACAAACTTGCTGATTTGCCATTTTACGGTTCAGGTGTGTATGCAATTTACTACAATGGAAAGAGTGAATTAACATATCTGCCCCTCTCTGGAACGGAAACACCAATTTATGTTGGAAAAGCAGACCCTAAAAACCCGCAAGCCGAGACCGTGGAAGCTCAAGGGCAAGCCCTTTTCGCGAGACTCAAAGAGCATTCAACGAGCATGACTAAAGCACATTTACCTCTGTCAGACTTCTTTTTCAGGGCATCACCAATCCAGACAGGCATGCAGGCAGCAGTTGAGGATTTCATGATTCGCCTGTTTCGCCCAATATGGAACAAGGAAATCAAAATATGCTACGGCATTGGAAAGCATGGAGACAGCGCGAAAACCCGAGCGAATAAGCGATCCCCCTAGGATACCATGCACCCCGGAAGAAAATGGGCTACCGCGACAAAGAAAGACCAGATGAAGCGACACGAAATCGAGGCCAGAATCGCAGAACACTTTAAAGCGTATCCCGTAATTGAGAATAAAGACAAACTATTTAAACTGTTAGCGTTAGAATAAAGCAAACCATCGCCTGCGCTTTATGTCGTTGCGCGCTGAAAATGAAGCTTGACGTTAGGTACCAATGGAGCAGTCAATGAATAAGGAACAAAAAACCATTGATATTGCACAAATGATCTGTGGGATGACAAATAATCTTAGAACACAATTTGAGATTTTATCCCAAATTCCGCATGATGGGGAGCGTGGCAGGCAATTAGAAAAAGCTATTTGTCAGATCATTGAACCACACTTGTCCCGAAAATTCGGCATTGGTACTGGTCATATTATCGGGCCTTCTCCTTTCGATGGAGAAGCGCAAAGTCTCCAGTGTGATATTGTTATCTACAACGCTCATGATTGGGCTCCGTTATTTGTCGGAGGTGATTATAAGATTTTTTGGCACGAATCAGTTGAGATAGTAATAGAAGTTAAATCGACATTAAAAGGTGAGCTTCAAAATGCGATAGATAATATTCGAGCAGTAAAGAAACTTGTTAGTACCAATAGCGGTAAGTCAACATATGGTTTTATTTTTGCGTACAAATCCGGTTGGTCAGTTAAAACACCCGTCAAAACTATTCAAAGCAATTTGAAAAGAATAACAAACGGAATAGATGAAAATACACTACCTGACACGGTATTTGTTTTGGATGCTGGTCAGCGAAGTGCATGGGAAGAGCATACAAATTATGAATCAAAATATGGCGACGACGATTTTGATGATAGGCTATCATTGCAATTTGATTTGTCGTCTGAAAAATCATATCGACCAATTGTCATTAATCGCGGGGCATTTTTCTGGTTTATTAAAACAATATTGAGTAGATTAAATTTATCAAAACCAATTGAGCATTTTCCGAGGGAATTTTGCCTGAATATGATCGAATTTATCGAATGGGAAAACAAATAAAAAATGTGGAAATCAAAGTGCCACCTAACCAGTCACTCCACCTGACCGCTAACAGCTGGGCGATTTTTAAAACGCCCTGCCTCGCATTAAAGCAGTTGGTTTCCCAAAGTTTTGTGCCCAGGGGAAAAAGGGGGGAAAAAGGGGTCAAACAGGGCCAAGTCATATAAAGCCATAATCGCATAAAATAAATAACAAAAAAGATAATTATGGTTTTATCTTTTGCTTTATGTTATCCAAGAGACATGGATACTTTTACGTCAAAGCCGGACTTTTCCGGAATTTCATTGCAGGAAGTTGTTGTACGTCCCATTTATAAAGAAGAGCGGGTCGTTTGGGACAAACTGATGTCCGTTCACCATTATCTGGGATTCAAATCATTGGTAGGTTCATCAATCCGATATGTTGCTGTCATTGAGGAAAGATGGTTAGCGCTTTTGGGCTGGTCTGCGGCAGCCTTAAAATGCCAGCCACGAGACAGATGGATTGGCTGGTCGCCGGCCATACAATGGCAGCGATTGCATTTGTTGGTCAACAACTCTCGATTTCTCATTTTGCCGGGCATTCATATTCCCAATTTGGCATCGAAGATTTTAAGTCTCAACGTGAAGCGTCTTTCGCGGGATTGGGAGGGGATTTATGGACACCCCGTGTTGATTGCAGAGACCTTTGTTGATCAAGCGCGTTTTACGGGTGCCTGTTACAAGGCAGCCAACTGGCAATATTTAGTCACTAACCCGTAAAGTTGGTCGAGTTTTTGGCAAGATATTTTTCATGACCTGTGCAAACCCTTTCCTGTAAAGTGATTGCTGAGATTGTTTTTTAATCCAACTTGTAAAACAATGGTC
>JBAQYH010000165.1:0-4312 GCA_049299935.1 Methylobacter sp.
GCATTGGCGCCTGCGTCGCTGTGGCGGCAGCCCTCAATCAAGATATTCAACAAGTCTTGGCTGCGCACTTCGGCCTCATTTAACCACGCACGCATTTCTTCATAGCGTGTATCGACTATCTACCCTACATCCCTCTTTGATAAGGTTATACACGAACCAACACTCCATTCCACCTAACAACCCGGCAGGCAGCAGAATACACAGCAATAGCGCGACAGTTAAATGTGTTTTATCGATCTCATTTTAAAAACATACTGATGATTTTGTCCGCAAAGAGAAGCAGTTTCACCTCGGCACAGCGCCGGCTTTGAATAGCCGCAGCGACTGAAATTAACTTATTCCTTTGCCGTCAACCCCGTAATGCCGGTCATGGCAATGTCGGCAAACAACTCCCCGCCCAACTCATCCTCCATGCCGGGCGGCAGCTCAAGAGCCTGGGGACGATGGCGCAGAATATCGAGAAATACTGCGGAAAGTTCGGGATCGCGCCAGCCCATGTTAGCCTCCTCTTCCATGATGCGGATGACTTGTTCCCGGGACAAAGCCGGCTTATAGGGACGCTCATTGGCCAACGCATCGTAAATATCGGCAATTTGGAATATCCGTGCCAATAACGGAATATTTTTGCCCTCCAGGCCGTCCGGATACCCTTTGCCATCCCAGCGTTCATGGTGGTGACGAATGATAGACCGGGTCAACTGCATGCTTTTGAGGTCTTTAACCAGGCGAGCGCCAATCTCGGGATGCTGGCGCATGATTAACCATTCGTCTTCGGTCAACTTGCCCGGCTTAAGCAGGATACTGTCCGGGATACCCAATTTGCCAATATCGTGCAAGACGCCGCCGCGGCGCAGGGCTACCAAACATTCGGCATTCAAGCCAAGAGCCGAACCCAGCACCACACTGATATGGGCTAAACGAGAGCAATGATCGCCGGTGTTTTTGTCTTTGGCCTCGACCATACGGGCGAGCGCGAACAGCATGGACTCGGCACTATCGAGCTGATCGGTAAGGCGCTTGTGATTAACCGCACTATCAAGACGGGCAATCAGTTCCTGGGGTAAATAGGGTTTGCCGATGAAATCGCTGGCTCCGGCGCGTAAACTGTGTGATAACTCATCGCTGCCGCTATCGCCGGTAATCATGATCACCGGCAACAACTCCAGGTCCAGCTCACTGCGAATGCGTCTGCACACTTCGTCGCCATCCATGCCCGGCATCCTCTTGTCCAACAGCACCACATCGAACGAGTGCGTACGCAGCAATTGCAATGCCTCGGCTCCCGACGATGCTTCGGTAACCGCATATTTCGGCGGCTGCAAAATCTCCTGTTCCAATGCCCGGCCTACGGAATCATCATCGACGATTAATACCCGATAAGGGCAACCCGCAATCATAGCGAGAGACTCATTACTTTCAATCATCTTTACCCCCTTTGTTAATCCGCTGCCGGAGATATTCGGAAACACTAGCTCGTCAAGATGCAGGTACTTTAAGCTACGTCGTTTTTACAGAGTTCCGCTGCCAGTATGTCCAACAGTTTGTTTCCGTCTACAGGTTTATTCAAATAACAGCGAATACCCAGCCGCTTCGCTTCGTCCGCATTAATCCTCTCGCTGTATCCGGTGACCAGAATAACCGGCAGCTCGGGCTTTACCGCAAGTACCGCGCAGGCTAATTCAGCGCCGCTCAAATGCGGCATGGTCTGGTCGGTAAGAATCAGGTCTACGCTGTCCGGATCAAGCCGGAAAGCGCGCAGGGCCTTGGCGGGATCGGTGAAAACGCTAACCCGATATCCCTGTTCTTGCAGCAGCTCCAGGTAATAGCCGGCCAAAGACTCCTGGTCTTCTACGACCCAAATGCGCCAGCACTCTGTGATAGGCGCAAGCGGCGCGGAAATGGGGATTGCCGAACTGACCGCCGCCGCATCTGCAAAGGGAAACAACAGCCGGAAAGCCGTACCTTGACCCAGCTTGGTTTCTATCAGCACGTGAGCATTGTTCTTTATGACGACGCCCTGCACCATGCTCAAACCGAGCCCCGAGCCCTTGCCAATGTCTTTGGTGGTAAAAAAGGGATCGAAAATACGTTGCTGTACATTGGCCGGAATGCCGTTACCGCTATCCTTCACTTCCAGGGCTACGTAATCCCCTTCGATGATATTGTGGCAAATCGCGCAGACTCTGCGCTTAATCCTGGCACGCTCCAGAGTAATATCGATGCGTCCTTGCTCTCCGATCGCGTCGCGGGAATTAACGGCCAGATTAATCAACACCTGCTGCACTTCAATCGGGTCAATCCGCACTGAGGGGACATCGGGGGCAATGTGGGTCGCAACTTCAATGCCTGCCGGAATGGCGACGGACAACATCGCAACCGCTTTCTCCACCTCTGAGACCATGTCCAGCGGAACGCTCGTCATGACCGAAGAAGTCCGGCTGTAGGCCAGCATCTTGGCAATCAGGTCACGGGCCCGTTCGCTGGCGGAAATGACTTCGCCCAGGTAACGGGCCAATTTATCCGAAGGATCGGACACGCATCGTTCCAGGGCGAGGTTGGAGTAACCGAGGATGGCGGCCAGAATATTGTTGAAGTCGTGGGCAATGCCCCCGGTCAGTTGCCCTAATGCCTCCATTTTCTGCGCCTGCTGCAATTGCTGCTCAAGTTGCTTACGTTCGACGATGTCCCGCACCAGCACGATAATATCGCCGCTGTCGGCAAGATTGGCCAGACGCGCTTCGTAATAACGCTCGCCGGCGGATCCCGTGAGCTGATATTCAAAAGTAATTATCTTGCCGCTGCTTTGCTGCTCTTTGAGTTTCGCGGCAAACAGCGCCATCTGCGCAGGCGGCAGAACATCGATCATGCGCCGGCCGATAAGCTGTTCCGACGGCTCATACAGTTCAGCCATAACTGTCGGCCTGGCGTGATAGCTGAGGATAGTGCCATCCGACCCCAGGCGGAAGTAGAAATCGGGCAATGCATTGAAAATGGACTTTAGCTCCCGATCGTAGCGGCGGCGATCGGTTTCAGCCTGTTTGCGGGCGGTAATATCGGCAATAGCCGCCAAAGTGCGCAGGATGACGCCGTTTTCATCTCGGAGGGCGACTACGTTCAAATGCGCCCAGATTTCATGACCGTCCTTATGAATATAACGCTTTTCAGTGACGTATTCGGGATCGTCTCCGCGCGCCATCCGCCGCCAACCGTCCATATACTGTTCCCGGTCATCAGGATGAGTGATCATCTCAATGGTCTTGGACAGCAGTTCTTGTGCGCAATAGCCGGTCATTTGGCAGAACTTCAAATTCACACGCAACAGCTTACCCGTCACTGGATCGGCTTCCGCCATGCCGATGGCGGCGGTTTCAAAAATTACCCGAAAGTTTTTCTCGCTCTCCTGTAACGCCTGCTCCGCCAACTTGCGCTCGGTAACGTCATCATAGACGGCAACAATATTGCCGTCAGCCAAACGGTAGAGATAGTTTTCCCGCCAACCGGCAATGCGTCCATCCTGATAGTATTTAACAGGGAAATGTTCAGGCCGGCCGGTATGCCAGACCCGGCGTAACACATCAAGCAATCCGAAATCAGCGGCACCGGGAAAAAGCTCAGTCACTCGCCTGCCTATAAAATCATCCCTGCCTATTTTTTCAGTGCGTTCCGCTGCGTGATTGACTTCCAGAAAAATAAAGTCGCACCCGTTATCAACCATCTGGTAAACCGCGCCGCAGGAGGTCATGTTGTCGAACAGCTGCCGGTATCGCGTTTGCTGTTGCTCGATTTCATGATAAGGAGCCTGAATAGTGCTCACAAATACGGCTTGGTAAAGGAGGAAATAACCGATAATTTTATAAAGATGCCCTAAGACATTAAACGCGTCGCTCGTCGTTTTATACTGGGTAAAAAACCCCTCGCTCATCATAAAAACCACGGCGGCGGCAAAAAAATAGGTATTCAGGTTGTGAGTTTCCGCATTATTGCCGGCCCGTCGCCAAAAACGGCTTGCCGCAATACCCAGCAGGCCGATAATGCCCCACTCACAGACCACCTTGAAATGCGTTAAGCCCTGACCCTCAATAAAAGTGCGCGGCAGAATGGATTCATGAAAAAGCACTATCCAATAGATCAACAACGTGTACAAAGCATAGCCCAACAACTGCGCATAACTGGTTTGCGGCTTACGTAGCGGAGCTGTAGGCATGAAGGATGTGACGCAGAGTGCGGTCGCAACGGTCAACCGGGCCGCCAACCAGAAAGCGATACCTTTTTCGGGAGAAGAAGGCGTAATAAAATCGGGCATCCCTTTGTA
>JBAQYH010000166.1:0-2470 GCA_049299935.1 Methylobacter sp.
GGATATGGCCGCATTTTGATCTCCAAGTTTTTGGACATTCTTAATTATAGCTCATGCTATACTGCTGTGACTGTTTATGGTTGAAAACGCTGTAACTCACAGAAACCATGACATTTGCAGTGGGGGCGGTTACCGTAATAGTATCGCCAACATGATAGGTGTGACCATTAATCTCAATCTCAACGGACGCTGGATTGATAATCCGGTAATGTTGTCGCGTGGACTACGTTACCCATTCCTACCATAATCAACCCGGCAACCAGCGCCACCAGCATTTTCTTTGAAATCTTCATTATTCATCCCTAAACAAATAACTCATCCATTTGGATAGTAACGCTTAACCGCAATAATACGTTGACTTACAAACACGAATTTGTGAGAAAATATACCAAGAAAGGCCACAATCTACATGTTTCGTTTCCCCCGATTTGCAACAATGCAGCTATATCTGACATCGTTGTTCCTTGCTTATTTCAAAGGTTTGGAAATTGAAAGCCAAAAGAGATTGCAGCGCTTTGAAATGGGTGGTTTGTGTTTGAGACAGGCAAGCCTGTATGGAGTTGGTGAAGGCATCGAAAGTGGGATAATATTTTCCGTATAAGCATTGTTTCTTTACGAACTTCCAAAGCCGCTCGATCAAATTCAGGTTGGGCGAATAAGATGGAAGGAACACGAGTTCAATATTGAGGGTTTGTGCCAAGTCTTTCACCAGCTTACAACATTGGTAACGCGCGTTATCCATAACCAGGGAAACAGGGATCGCGAGATTAAGCGCCTTGATGCGATAGAGCAAGGCGCAGACACTGGTTGAATTGATGTAGTCTGTATTGGTGATAGTGATAACTTCGTGGGTGGTAGCGTTGATCGCACCGAGAACGTTGAAGCGTTGCCGACCGTAGGGGGCTTTAATCCAAGCGCGGGTGAAGCACCACAGCGCCGAGAGAAAGGCACCGAAAACAAAATGTGCCGCATCGACAAAGAACACGGCATGTTTTCCGGCTTTGGCTTTCTCCAACAGGGGCTCTAGCGTGTGTTTTTTAAAGTATTCCTGTTTGACGGGATCCGCTTTGGCCGGCAACACCCCGGTTACACGCCATCGCATCCCGCACCGTTTGAGGAATAGGCGGATTTGATTGGTGGAGCGCGTGATGCCGGTCAGTTCGGCAATTTTGGCTGCCGCCTCTTTCGCGGTAGCAGGCGGATGGTCTCTAAAATACGCCTCAATCGCCGTCCGGTGTAGAGTCATGGCGCTACGTGGTTGATAAAAACGAAGCTCTTTTAATCGTTCTACCCCACCCTGCTCATACTGACGTAAATAAGTTACCAGCGTTTTGTTGCTGACCCCTGCGGCAAGACTGATTTCTTGATGCTGAAATTCTTGGCTCTTCAACCAAAGGACTTCCATCTTTTGCCGCACTCGCGGATGCGGATGGTAATAACGCTGGTGGTGCAACTCGCGTTTCTCTTCTTCGCTGAACCGAATATTGATCATCTCACACCCCCTTCATCAAGAAGCTCGCACTCCTAAGCGTACAATTAATTATAGCAATCCTTTAATAAGGAAGATTGTGCCCTTTCTTGGTATACATTTTCTTTCCACAAAACTAACAAAACCACCCCATCCATCTGACTAATCACAGCAGCGCGAAGCAAGTTATCACGCTTCCTTTTTTGTTTGTGGCGTTTTGTTACTGGTAACGAAAATTGGCGATTGTTCGGCGTTAGATTTCCCCATACGCCCCATCCGTTACTAATAACTATAGACTACGCCGTTATTAGTAGCAAATGAAGAACCCCGCCGCAAGCAGCGGGGTATCGTAGCGGATCACTTTTCTTTCGCCCCAAGGAGCGGGGAATTGCACCCGTAGAGATTCAAGGAAAACAAATATAAAAAATGAGGTGCAGCATGTGCTACGCCGCCAGCCTTGCCATCGGTTTGCGTTCCTCAGCCCTTTGACGCGCTTCCCATAGGTCGCGCTGCCCCTGCATCCTCAACCAGAAGCCGGAAGACGTGCCCAAGGCTTCGCTCAGGCGCAAGTCCATGTCATCGCGGACGGCGGCGTGTCCGTGAAGGATGCGCGACAGCATCACCCTGGATATTCCCAAGTGTTGGGCGGATGCGGTAACGCTCAGCCCCAAGTCTTCCAGCCAGCCCGCCAGGACTTCGCCGGGGTGGGCAGGGTCGTGCATGTCCATAACTTCATCCTCAGTGATAATTGGGAAAGCTGGAATTTACTCACCCGCTCTCAGTAAAATACCACGGATCAAGTCCGGCGAAATGCGGAAATCTGTTTGTAGCAGTCGTTCGAATACTGCGGATGCGGAGGGAATCAAACCGCGTTTCTTCGCCATGCCAACAAGCCCAGCGACCCCGGCAACAGGGATGCCGTTCTCTTTGGCAACCATTCTCCCAAGCCGCTCATCCATGAGAAGAAGGCATTGTTCCGGGAGATTTAGCGCCGCTCGGATA
>JBAQYH010000167.1:0-5510 GCA_049299935.1 Methylobacter sp.
TTGATATTATTGCAACTCCTACTACTAGACACCTTCGACTAGCGCAGAGCAAACGGTTAAGCTTTGCTGCTTGCCCGATTTAAGTAAAAAACCTAAAAATCACCACCTTGCCGTTCCTGCACTTGACCATTACCCCCAACCAAAACCGTCGTTGCCAGCCTGTAAAAAATACCGTGTTCAACAATGCCGGGAATACCGTTTAAGGTATCGTTGAGCGTTGTAACATCGATATGCGCACCAAAGCTCATATCCAATATTAAACTGCCGTGAGAGCTTATCGCAAAACCGTTTTTACCGGCATTTTGCCGTAAATCGCCGCGCCCGCCGCTCGCTTCCAGCTGTTTTTTGACTAGTTGCCAGGCAAAAGGCATCACCTCAATAGGAATTGCAAAATTCTGACCGATGCGCTCAACTAACTTGCCGGACTCAACCAACACTAAAAATCGCTCACTGGCAGTTGCCAGCAGTTTTTCGCGCACTAAGTCCGCCCCTTGACCTTTAAGCAAGACTAATTCCGGCGACACCTCATCAGCGCCATCGACATAAAGATCAAGGTGACTGACCTGATCGAAACCCAGCACCGGTAAACCGAGTTGCTGCGCCTTAATCGCACTCACAACCGAACTGGCGACAGTGGTCACTTTGAGCCCCTGTTCACGGCTACGCTGCGCCAGTTCCTCAATAAAACAGTTCGCAGTCGAGCCGGTGCCAAGCCCAACCAGCATGCCGTCTGCCACTTGGTTGGCAGCATGTTTGGCAACAAGTTCTTTATCATTCATGGTGTTCCCCTTAATTCAGACAGGACAGACTTAAATAATACAACAAACAATGTTATGCCGGTTTTCAGCCCACCGGGACAATGCCTGCCGGGTAGGCACGGCGCTGTCGATTTGCACAAGGAACTTAAAGCCCGATACTAATTCCCCAACTCCAGGATGACTCTTTGCACATCCGGCGGCAATCGTAGTGGCGACAGGGAAAACGAAGGGGAAATTTTGTACTTCCCCTGATTGCCCAACTTTGGTTCAGAAGCATATATCCAAGCCTGCTCTACAAAATCGTCCTGTGCCGCCTGATTAGGCCACTGCCCTGTAAACGAACTCACTAAGTCGGTGGTATTATCAAACTCCAAGTTGTAATAATACACCGCCTTGCTTTGCATGCAGGTCACCAGCTGGACAGAAAAATCGGTGTCCGGCCAAAACCAGCCAGGGTTGGCAGCCCCATTGCGAATCGGGCAACCGCACATCATTGTCACTTTGGCAAAGCAGGCTACCTGCGACCCTTGCCAGTCGGCTTCCACGTTGCTGATACACAACCCCGGCACTTCAACCACCAAGCCCTCAGGGTACTGCGGGCTTATCCCAATATTCACGCCCGGCAGAACGGTAATATCGGCTTGCGCTATCCGCGCTTGACCAGGATGGCTCAAGGGGCCGAACACCAGCACTCTAAAATCGGTCGGTTCTGAAATATCAACGCTCAATTGCACTTGGACCGTGTTGTTATCGGACGCAAAAGGCGCACTTCGGCTCACGGGATTCATTAAGTCCGGCGGCCCGGCACTCAGCGGGTTTGAAGCATCGGCAATCCCATAGCTGACAAGCTCTTCCGTCACCGGATTCAAGAGAAACACAAGCGCACTTTTGTGGTTCGCGTTGGCCGCATCAGGGCCGAGGTACTTCCCGCCACGTGCAGCAGGGCGAACAAGAAGGGTTGTAAGCTGTTCTTTCATCGTACATTTTCTCCATTCATTGAAACAGGACTAACCATAAAAACTATGGCTAAGCTCGATTTACCGACTAACTCCCGGCAGAAGAGTTGGCTAGCGGCCTGGGCGTTAATTCCATCATAGGCTTCCAAACACCCTACGCCCAATAAAGATGTGTGAGGCTGTAAAAGAATCCGTGTTTAGCATAATAACCACGAAGAACTCAGAGAACACGAAATTTTAATATCTTGAATTTTCTTCGTGTTCTTTGTGTCCTCTGTGGTGAATAATTCTTTACGCTAACGTTTAAAGCGATTATAAAGGCGCCCTGCTATCGTCACACCAGCCAAAACAAGCGCACCGGAAACAATCCCTGCCAATACATTGAGCAATGCAGGAACGAGTCCTTCCAATATACCGCCGATGCCAGGCACGACGCTTGCGCATTGGGCAAGCTGTTCGATAAAGTGGTGCGCTACGGAAATGCCGTGAGTGATAATCCCGCCGCCTACCAAAAACATCGCCGCCGTGCCGACCACCGCCAGCAACTTCATCAAATAAGGTGCGCCCTGCAAAAAGAGCCGGCCTACTTGATGCTGGATTTTCGTCCATAGACCCGAACCCGTCTTTTGGCACAGATAGAGTCCGGCATCATCCATTTTCACAATGACGGCGACCAGGCCGTATACGCCTGCGGTCATAATCAGCGCAACGCCGGAAACCACGGCCACTTTGGTCGCAAAGGCAGCAGTTGCCACGGCGCCCAGCGTGATAACGATGATTTCCGCCGACAACACAAAATCGGTACGGACGGCGCCCTTAATCTTGTCCTGCTCAAAGGCCACCAGATCCATTTCGGGATTGGCGACTGCCGCCGCCAGTTCTGCATGTTCGGCTTCATCTTCGGCATGAGTGTGCAGCAACGGATGCGCCAGTTTTTCAAATCCCTCGAAACACAGATAGGCGCCGCCCAACATCAACAACGGCATGATCAACCAGGGCGCAGTCCAGCTAATCGCCAGCGCCGACGGCACTAGAATCAGTTTGTTTTTTAACGAGCCTTTCGCGACCGCCCATACCACCGGCAACTCCCGCTCTGCCCGAATACCGGACACCTGCTCGGCATTCAGCGCCAAATCATCGCCCAAGACCCCGGCGGTTTTCTTCGCCGCGACCTTGGTCATTAGGGCCACATCGTCCAGGACTGCGGCTATATCATCGAGTAAAACTAAAAGGCTGGTACCGGCCATAGTGGGTTCTTTTGGGTAGATGTTAATTGAAGAGATACCGGTTTTCTTATGTCCTGGCGATCTCGATTTAAAATATCAGCTCGTCTTTATTCTATGCGCGTTGGATTCGTCAAGCTCAACCTGCGAAGCCAAGGCCTTAAATAACAACCTTCTCCCCTACCCGTGGAATATTTGCATTCCATCCGGTGCGCTTGAAACAGGTCTGCAACGATAAGGTAGCGGCTTTCTCGCCATGAATCAGGTAAAGCCTCGGCTTGGGCTCTTTAAAATACCCCGCCCACTGCAATAACTGACTTTGATCCGCATGAGCGCTTAATGCCCCCAGCGTATGCACCTTGGCAGCTACATTGACGTCGGCACCCAGGATTTTTAAATGCGACTTTTTGCCGTCAACAATCGCCCTGCCTAAGGTGCCTTCGGCCTGAAAGCCTGCGATGATGATATGCGCATTGCGCCGCCATAAGTTGTATTTTAGATGATGCCGGATGCGCCCGCCGCTACACATGCCGCTGCCGGCAATGATAATCACGCCGCCGGCAATCCGGTTGACGGCCATCGACTCTTCGGCAGTCTCTGAATAAATCAGCCCCGGCAGCCAGGCTTGCCAGCCGCCGGGGGCGGTTTTGGTGAATTCGGGATCATCGATATTGAATAACTGCGTATGTTCAGCATAGATGTTGCTGGCTCTGATCGCCATCGGACTGTCCAGGTAAATCTGTTGCTGCGGCAGCCCGCCCTGGCGCTGAATTTTACCCAGCCAGTAAATCAGGTCCTGGGTTCTGCCCACGGCAAAAGCCGGAATAATGACATTGCCGCCGCTTTCTGCGGCTTCCGCCAATGCTTCGCGCAATTCATCCAGGGTGTTTTCCAGCGGTTTGTGATCCCGGTCGCCGTAGGTGGATTCAAGCAACAAAACATCGGCTTCGGTTAAAACAGCCGGGTCGCGCAGCAACGGCGAATTCAAGTTACCCAAATCGCCGGAAAAAACCAGGGTCTTGGTTTTGTCTTTCTCGTTGATGCGCAAACGCACGATCGACGAACCGAGTATATGCCCGGCCTCATGAAATGAAACGCTTAGCTCGGGCAGTATTTTGGTTTCCACGCCATAGGCTATCGGCTGACGCAATGCCAACAATGCTTTTACATCGGCCTCGGTATATAAAGGTTCAAGCAGCGGCTTACCGGCGCGCTCCCGGCGCTTGTTCTCCCACTCGGTATCCCGTAATTGCAGATGGGCTGCATCCATCAGCATCAATTCCAGCAGCGGAAAACTGGCTTCGGTCAAAAATACCGAACCCTTGAAACCACCTTTAGCCAGCATCGGCAAGCGTCCGCAATGGTCGAGATGGGCGTGAGACAAAACTACAGCATCAATATCGGCCGGATCGAAGGGGAAATCAGCTTCATTTTGTTTTTCTGTTTCCCTTGAACCCTGAAACAGTCCACAATCAAGCAATATCCGGCTGAAGCCGGTTTCCAGCAAGTAACAGGAACCGGTAACTTGGCCTGTTGCGCCTAAAAATGTGAGACTTGTCATTGCCTTGCCTTATAGTATGTGAAACTCGGTAAATATTGTTGCCATATAAATAAATGACCGCCATGGAGTTGTCAAAATTTCCTTGAGGATGTAGTTGATGTTAAAATCGCGCTATCACCAAGACGCTCAACAAAAGATTGATTATCTTAAATTAAAAGAAGTTTATCGTAAGCCAAGCGCAATACTTAATATCACGAACATTCAGCGAAACAATAAATTGAAAAAGACTATAAGACACTCTATTCCCCGATTGCTAATATTTCTTTTCTTGGGTTTACCCTTGCAGACGTTGTTTGCTGAAGAAAGCCTCAATCAGGAACCCGGCATAGCTCAGGAAATTACCGCCATTATTGCGGTAAAGCAGCATCCTTACCTGATGCTGTCCAATTTTCCAAACCGTATCGAAGACCTTGAGTCTCTCTATAAGCTGTCTAACCATCAATTGCTGTGGTTGGGCAATGCCGATGCAGAAAAAAACATCACCGGCGCGCTGGATCTGCTGGCGAGCGCGGCCACCCAAGGCTTAAAGCCCCAAAATTACGATACCGAAACGCTACGGCAAAAACTGCCGTCGGCCTTAAAGCTCAAGCCGGATGCGTACAAAGAATTAGCGTTATACGATACCGCGCTCAGTATATCGCTGTTACGCTTCCTGCATGACTTGCATTATGGCCGAGTCAATCCGCAGGGCATTAACTTTAACTTAAAGTTAAGGGAAAAAAAGCTGATTGACTTACCGCTGTTGATTAAAAACAGTCTGGCCCAACACACGCTGGCTGAATTGCCGCTATCGGTTGAACCTAAGTTAAAACAATATCAAAAGTTAAAGCAGGCATTGGCTAATTACCGCCAGCTTGCCGCAAGCGCGCCGCCCTTTAAACTGGACATGAAAGAAACGTTGCACCCTGGCGAATCTCATCCGCAAATCGCCGAGCTACGCCGGTTTTTGACCACCGTAGGCGATTTGCCTGAAGATAAAACGGCTAGCAGCGCTGAAAAACCCACGCTATAT
>JBAQYH010000168.1:0-2724 GCA_049299935.1 Methylobacter sp.
CCATGGCGGTTGCCGAATCGGGACTTGCCATTGCCGAGCTGATGTTGATGAATCCCGATCAGCAGCAACGCTGGCGCACCGACGGCAGTATTTACCAGATAGATTACGTTGATTCGAAAGTCCGAATCCAGCTGGTATCCGAAACGGGCAAGGTGGATTTAAACAGCGCGGATCAAACGTTGTTACAAGGGCTTATGGCTTATGCGCCTGTGGAGGAGTCGCTGCAAACCAAGCTGGCCAATGCGATTATCGATTGGCGGGATACGGACGATCTGGTGCATTTAGAGGGCGCGGAAAAAGAAGAATACAAGGATGCAGGGTTAAGTTACCGGCCTCGCAACAAGCCGTTTCAGTCTATTGAAGAATTGCAGCTGGTCCTGGGCATGAATGAACAGCTCTTTACGTGGCTTGAAAACTTGGTCACGGTTTACTCGGGACAGCCCAAGGTCGATTTGACCCAGGCGACCAAAGACGTTTTGCAGGTGTTGCCGGACATGGATGCCGAATCGATAGACGGCTATATTGCCGCCAGACGGGAAAGCGCGATAAACGGCCTGCCCGCACCGGCATTTATCGCCGGCGGAGGGGGAAATGCCGGAAGCCTGTCGGGAAATCAGGATACGATGTCCGGGCAAAAGAGCGCTCTTGAAAGCGCCTCTGAAATACCTGCCAATAACGGGGCAGACCAAAAAGGCGCGATTACGGTTATTGCCGAAGCGCTGTTGGATGACGAATCAATGGCCATGATTAAGGTGGTGATAAAAAAATCGGACAATACCGGGACGTCGCCTTTTCAGGTTCTTAAATGGCAGCATAACGCCGCCGGCGATGAATCATTATTTACCAATGAAAAAGATCAGTTACTAGTGAGACAGTATGCCGAACCTGAATTCAACAATTGATCTGGATGTTAAAAAGTTCTTCCGCTGGTGGTTGCGCGAACTTGACTTTCTGGTGCCTGAAAAAATCAGGCAGTGGATTTTTGAGAAACGGGGTTTCATTATCGTTCGGCCCGAAGGCAACCGGCTGGCGCTGACCTATGCGGCGAGCGCCAGGGAGGGTGTGTATGCGGCAACGGCGAATGGGGCGGGCGAGCCATTGGCGGTACTGGAGCGTAACGCATCGGGCATAGCGCAGTATAAAGCCTTGCAAGCCCAAGATGAACGATTGGCCAAAGCGAATTTAATACTCCGGCTAACCGGGCAGGAGGCTATTCAAAAAGAGCTTGCCCTGCCTGCCGCCGCAAAAGAAAACCTGTCCCAGGTCGTTGCCTATGAACTGGACCGCTATACGCCGTTTAAGGCGGAACAGGTTTATTTTGCGGTTAAGCCGTTGGAGGGTGGAAATGAGCCCGGACAACTCAGGGTCACGCTGATTTTAACGCCTAAGGAAACGCTGGATGCGCTGTATGAAGACATCAAGGCAATGGGCATGTCGCCGGTATTCGTCGATTACGAAGCGACGCCGAACGATCTTGAACAACGCTATGGCGGCTACAATTTATTGCCGGAAAGGCTAAGGGAAAAAACCGCAAATGCGCCGCGCCTGATTTATACGGCGCTGATTGCGGCGTTATGCCTGCTGCTGAGCGCCGTGCTGGTGTTGCCGGTCTGGTTTGAATATCGGGCGGTCAACGAGTTACAGGAAAAAATCGATGCCATAGAAAAGGATGCCAAGGGCGTTAAGGCTTTGCAGCAGGAGATCAATGCAATGATAGACGAAACGCAACTCCTGATAGCGGAGAAAAATGCAGCTCCGGCAGTCGTCGAAATGCTGAACACCGTAAGCGCCTTAATGAAAGACGATACCTGGCTGGGCTATGTGCAGTACTCGGACGGGCATCTGCAAATACAGGGCGAGTCGCCCGCCGCTTCGGCATTGCTCGGCGTTTTGGAAGAGTCCGAATTGTTTGCCAATGCCCGGTTCGTTTCGCCGGTTACCCAGGATAAAGTCAGCGGCCAGGAGCGCTTCCAGATTACCGTTGACGTTACCCCGGCCGTTGCGCCGCCATCTTCGCATTCGATCTCCGCGCCGGTTCCCGGCATGCACGCCGGCCTTGGCGATACCGGGAGGCGCAAGTGACCGACGCCGGCAGTAAGCAAATGCATCGATGGCTGGCAGTCGGTTTGCTGGTTGCAGCGATACTGATTGTCATTTTGGCCGTTATCGTGCCGGTGGTCGGCAAAGGCCTGGAGCTGCACGAGGCCAAAAATAACCTGGTTTTCAAGCTACAGCAATACGAGCGGATCCTGTCGGGAAAAGACGCCGTTATTGCCAGCATCGATGCGATAAAAGAGCAGCATCAAAAACGCGGGCTTTTGAACAGCCAGGGCACCGGCGCTTTAGCATCCGCCGAGGTTCAGGAGTTTATTAAAAAAGCGGTTGTAGAGGCGGGCGGGCAATTGAGCAGCACCCAGGCGCTGCCTGTCAGCACCAAAAATGACTTTACCCGGATAACCGTCAGCGTCAGGATGACCGGTAATAGCGAAGTGCTGAGAGCGGTGCTGTACAAGATAGAAACATCAACCCCGCTGATTATCATCAATCAGATAGATATAAGGCCGATGCGCGGGGTAAGAAGCAGGACAACGCGGCAGATAGAGCCGAGCAACGAACTAAATATTAATTTTCAAGCGGTCAGTTTTATGAGAAAGCAGCCGGAATGAATAATAAACTCATCAAATTATTGGTATCGGCCTGCATCGGCCTGGGTTTGATAATTGC
>JBAQYH010000169.1:0-3475 GCA_049299935.1 Methylobacter sp.
GACATATTGGTAGCCCACCATAAATCTTTGACCGGCTTGCCGACCACTTCCGACTCGGCACAGGCGGCAACTTGCAAATAAGCCGGATTGGCATAAATACGCTGGAAGTTGCAGTCATAACGCAAGACCGTGGTCGGCAAATTTTCCACCAGCGTCCGCAATTCCCGCTCACGCTGATCGCGCAGGTTTTCTGCCAACTTACGCTCGGTAACGTCGCGGCAAATTGAAATAACGCCTGTTATTTCGCCGTGCGGGCCGAATTCGGGCGCATAACGGTTATGGAAATAATGCAGCTGCCCATCGGCGGCTATGAACTCCACTTCGTTCTCGGCAATCCCGCCTGTTTCCAGTACCTGCCGAATCGTCTGCACCAGCTTTTCCCCTTCGCTAACCTTGAGTACCGACGCATCCGGCGGCATCCCGTTGACCAGTTGGGCAGCCGGTTTTCCGATGAGCCGTTCCACGGCCGGGTTGACATAAATACGGCGGCAGTCCTTGTCGTAACGAAAAATCGGATCCGGCGAATTTTCCACCAATACGCGAAATTCCTGCTCCCGTTGCATTAGCGTCGCTTCCATGCGTTTACGCTCGGAAATATCCTCGACGATGGACCAGATATATTTATGCCCGTCCTTGCCGGTAATCAGCGTACCGTTCAGCTGGATGGCTATCCGCTTGCCGTCTTTTTGCCGGTATTCCTTCTCGTAGGGACCGTAGCGGCCGGTGCGGTACAGCAGCTCGAGCTGTTCGGCTTCTTTGGGCGCGTATTCCTTCGGAGTCAATGTCCAATAGTCCAGCGTTTTGAGCTCATCGGTCGGATAACCGCAGATGGTGCAAAAAGCCTCGTTGAACTCCAGGTAACGGCCGTTCATATCCGTCAGGGCGATGCCTAGCGAAGAGAGTTCATAGAGATCGCGCAGCTTTTCCTCGCCCTCGCGCAGCGCCTGTTCAGACCGTTTACGCTCGGTGATGTCGATCATCAGCCCGTGCCACTCGGTACTGCCGTCCGGCTGCCGTTGCGGTGTGGAGCGGATTTCGATCCAGCGCAATCCCTTGTCGGGGTGGCAGATGCGGATTTCGATACGGTACGGCGACAGCTTCCGTTCGGACTCTGCCAGTTGGGCAATCACGCGCGGCAAATCGTCGGGGTGGTAGCGCCCGCGCAGCACGGCTGCGTCGTCGCGAATATCTTCGGGGCTCAGCCCGAACAACTCTTCGATACCGGCACTGGCAAAAGGAAAACTGATGCGCCCATCCGGCGCCGCGCGAATGGTGTAGATAAAGCCCGGCACGCTGGCTGCCAGCCCGGACAACCGCTCTTCAAGTTGGGCGCGCTTGAGCAGGCTCAACTCATACTGCTTGCGCTCGGTAATATCCCTGACGATACCGACCAGGACAGGTTGCCCGTTGTTGTCCGTAAAACAGGTTTTCGTGGTGGAGATCGTCCTCTTGACGCCCTGCCCATCGGTAATTTCATCTTCAGTGATAACGCCCAGACCGCTGTCGAACACCGCATCGTCAGCCTCCAGTAACGCCCGGGCTTCGTGCTCGGGGAAATAGTCGAAATCGGATTTGCCCAGCAGTTCGTCGCGGGGATGGCCGATAAGATCGCAACACGCCTGATTGAGCAGAATCCAGCGATGGTCCCTGTCCTTGACGAACACCGGATCGGCAATGGTGTCGATCACCCGGTTAAGAAACTGCCTCGACTCGGAAATCGCCGACTCCGACTGCCTCCGCTCCAGTTCCGCCGCGGCGCTTATCGCCACCAGTTGCAGGATCGAGGTGACGGCAAGCTCATCGTGCATCGGCTTGCCGTCCATCACCGCAATCAGGCCGATAACTTTCCCGGTGGAATCCCAAAGCGGAAGACCCACATAACATTCGACCTGCATGTCCGCCAGCAGGGCATCTTTAGGAAACTGCTGCTGCACATCCGCCGGATAACAACACAGCCCGCCCGCCATAACGTTCTCGCAAGGCGTGTGTTCGAGACTGTATTGCATATTGGGGAGCACGTCGCCCTTGGCATAGATGGCCACCGTCTCCGCGCGGCTCTGCTCGGCAGCCAACTTATCGATAATCACATAATCTACGTCCAGCAACCGGCCAAGATAGCGCGCCAGCGCGGTCAGGAACGCCTCGCCGCCTGCCATCCAGACGCGTTGGGTGATGAATTTCAGCGTATCCTCGACCCGTTTGCGCTCCTCGATTTCCTCGCGCAATAAGCGGTTGCCGGTGCTCAGCTCGGCGGTACGCTGCGCAACCTTCTGCTCCAGTTCTACCTGCTGCCTTTGCAATTGCGCGTTCTGCGCTTGCAGTTGCCGCTGCATGGCTCTCACATTCAGATGTATGCCGACCCGTGCGATGACTTCGTCAATCTGCATGGGTTTACTCACGTAATCGACGCCGCCCGCCTCGAAACAGGCGACTTTATGTTCGGTCTCCGCCAATGCAGTCATAAAAATCACCGGTATATCGGCGGTATCGGCATTACGCTTTAAGCGGCGGCAGACTTCAAAGCCGTCTATTCCCGGCATCATGACATCCAGCAGAATCAGGTCCGGCTTTGCGAAAGCGGCGCGTCGCAGTCCTTCCGCACCGTCCTGGGCCACCACTATCCGGTAACCGCGGTTTCCCAGACTGTCCACCACCAGGCTTAGGTTAGCCGGGGTATCGTCCACAATTAAAATAGTGGGTATCTCGGCGGCCGTTGCTCCGATCATTGCCCTCTCCCCGTCGGCACGGCGCAACGCTGCAACATAAGCAAGGGCAGCCATATGCCGCAGAAATTCATATCCGGCAGTATGCCCGATACGGTGAAGGTAATGCGCTTATCCATAAGTTATCTTTTCAAGATGTTGGGAGATAAGGTGATTTACAATAATGAATCCGCCACAAGAATCGCGGCCCCTGTTTATTTCCTGCGGCTCAGATTCTTGATGGAATGTTCTTGCCCGCGAATCGCCCAGGCCGGAATTTCATAACGAGTCTGCCGTCAGTAACCCAAGCAAGAATTTGGTATCCAGCGGTTTTGAAATACAGGCTTCTGCCCCCGCATCGAGGATACGTTGCGCATTTTGCTGACTCGGATGCCCGGTCATGGCAATCACACGAATATCGCTGGTATCCTGGGCCGCCTTAATCTGCCGGCAAATATCGAATCCATTCAAACCCGGCATCATCACATCCAACAGCATAACGTCCGGCTTGAAGGTATGCAGTTTGCTGCCGGCCTCGAATCCATCCGCTGCGGTGTCGACTATAAAGGATTCATCCAAACCGGTCAGCCATTCGACGAGGAATCCGGCGACCTGTTTGTCGTCATCCACAATCAACACCCGAAAAATCTTACGTTGCGGCATCGTTTTGCACTGTTTGGCAAATTCCTCTACCGTCTCGCGCAGGAAACGGCGGTGTCCGCCAAGCGTTATCTCGGAAGCTAACAAGCCTTTATGCGCCCACCCGCGTACTG
>JBAQYH010000170.1:0-2247 GCA_049299935.1 Methylobacter sp.
GACTAAAACACAGCCTACGCGGGGGTTCGGGTCGGTCGTATAACGGCCTTTTTTTGCCAGATGAATGGCTCTGGCCATGTAAAAAGCGTCGCGTGTCGCTGACATTATTTTTTTTGCAGATGCTTAATCATGTCGGTGAATTCACTGACATCCTGAAAACTGCGATAAACCGAGGCAAAGCGCACGAAAGCCACGTGATCCAGCGAACTTAATTCCTTCATAACCTTTTCGCCCAGCTCTTGCGCCGGTATTTCCCGCTCGCCCAATGCCCGCAAATCCTTTTTTATCCGGTTGATGGCCGCTTCAATATCGTCGCTGCTTACCGGCCGTTTTTCCAGCGCCCTGAGCATGCCCGAACGCAGCTTATTTTCTTCGAAAGGCTCGCTGATCCCGTCGCGCTTAACAATACGCGGCAGCGTTAACTCGGCCACCTCATGTGTAGTAAATCGTTCTTTACAGGCATTACATTCACGCCGGCGGCGAACCTGATCGCCTTCATTTGCCAATCTGGAATCAAGAACGCGTGTATCTTGCGCCCCACAAAACGGACATCGCATAGTTAAGCCACTGTTTTATTACCGATGACCTCCATGGATGGAGGAAATGCCGACGACTGCCGGGAACAGTCGCGGCAAAATCGGCCTTCAAATTTGAAAACCGTTAATTTTATAACACTCTGCCTTTTATCTGTATTTTATTTTCTAAACTATACTGTAGCCGCGTTCACACCTACTCAACCACACCAGCCAAATGAAACAACAAGAAGGCGTCATAAAGTATCAGCTAAACCATACGCAGCAGCCGGTGAGCCACCTGTTATCATTAACCGAAATCAATGCATGGCGCACTATTGCCGTCCGGCTTGATTTGATCGGGCAAAGCGCCGACCGGTACGATAATATCGGCTTCGGCAATATCAGCCAAAGACTCGCCCTTCACAGCGATCAATTCATCATCAGCGGCACTCAAACAGGGCATATTGAGCATCTAAGCCCAGAGCATTATTGCCTTGTCGTCAAAGCGGAACCCCACCAAAACCGGCTTCAATCCTGCGGCCTATGCAAGCCTTCTTCCGAGTCCCTGACCCATGCCAGCGTTTACGCCCAGGACGACGCCATTCAAGCCGTTATTCACGCGCACAGCCCGGAAATCTGGAAGCACACCGTAGCGCTTGAACTGCCCCACACGACTGCCGATATTCCCTACGGCACGGTTGAAATGGCGGCCGCTGTTGAACAATTATTCCAATCCGGCAAGCTATCGCAAACTTCATTATTTACCATGTTGGGACATGAAGACGGCGTAGTGGCTTTCGGCAAAAACATGCAGGAAGCGGCCTGGGAACTGATCAAATATTTATCGCTGGCCATCGGCATTGAACAACAACGCATTAACCGATAAAATGCCCAGCCCCTATATTAGCAATCCTTAATAAAATATGTCGGAAATACTGATCTACACTACCAATATTTGCCCTTATTGCATGATGGCTAAACGTCTGCTCGACAAAAAAGGCCTATCCTATACAGAAATTAACGTGGATGCCGAGCCTGGTTTAAGAGAAGAAATGATGCTCAAAACCAACCGCCGCACGGTCCCTCAAATTTATATCGGCGATTATCATGTCGGCGGTTTTGACGAGTTGTATGCGCTGGACCAGCAAAAGAAACTGGATGATTTGCTGACAGTTGCGTAGGCATGAAATTTAAATAACTGCTGTACGCAATGGCTAATAAATTTTTACCACGAAGACCGAAACATAAAACTTCGTGTCTTCGTGGTATTTTTATATTACCTGCATAACGTCGGTTAAATGACTTACGAAACGCCGGATGTTGTTTAATTTCCAGGACTCACAAACCTCTTAGAATATCCTTTTTAATATCTTCAATATTTTCCAGGCCGACTGAAACCCTGACCAAGCCATCCTTGATACCGGCTGCCGCCCTGGCTTCCGGCGTCAAACGGCCATGCGTGGTGGTTGCCGGATGGGTGATGGTGGTTTTGACATCGCCCAGATTTGCGGTAATCGACAGCATTTCGGTGGCATCGATCAACTTCCAGGCATGCTCCTTGCCGCCGGCCAGCTCGAAACTGACTATCCCGCCAAAATGACTTTGCTGACGTTTGGCCAGTTCGTGCTGCGCATGCGACGGCAAACCGGGATAATGCACCTTGGCGACACCGGCCTGTTGCTCCAGCCATTTGGCCAATTCAAAGGCGCTGTCGCAATGCGCTCTCATCCTG
>JBAQYH010000171.1:0-2252 GCA_049299935.1 Methylobacter sp.
TGTCATCCGTGTTCTATTGCATTTTCGCGGAATAGTTATTAGTTTTACAGTCCCTCCCCAGTATCCATCGTTGAATTCCAGGATGGTACATTCCGACTTACAATCAAATCTGCCCATCAATCCCGCCATTCCGAGTTTTTGATTCATTCTTTATGTATAACAGACTCATGAAAAAACAAAGAATAGTCCCTGAGTTTTAAATTCAAGCTAAAATAAGCATCAGGATTATAGAATCGGGAACAGGAAAAATTCAGATTTAAAATCGGGTTTTGCCCTGCCCCATATATAATCATGCAGCGCTCATTGCTTAAAGATCAGTGATGACTGCATTATATTTCACTAAAAACAACCACAAAAAGAGAACACATGTTAGTTATTGCTGGATATTTGGTCCTCTCTATAGCAATCATGGGCGGATTTATAGGCGGCGGCGGGCACCCCGGCGTTCTTTTCCAACCCTTTGAATTCGTTATTATCATTGGCGCAGCTTTAGGCGCTTTCATCTGCGGAAACTCCATGACGGTTATCAAGGCCGCCGTCAGTCAGGCTACGGCCACTCTTAAAGGTTCTCCGTACAACAAAGAGTATTATCTTGAGCTGCTGCTGTGTTTCTATGCAATTACCACCAAGACGCGCAAAGAAGGCTTATTATCGCTGGAAAGCATTATCGACGACCCGAAAAGCAGCCCGGTCTTTACGCCCAGAATCCTTCACGATCACCATTTATTGGAGTTTATCTGCGACAACCTGCGTTTGATCGTTACCGGGGTCGAAGTATACGCACTGGAAGAACTGATGGATCAGGAACTCGAAACCCATCATGAAGAAGCCCATGCCCCCATCAAAGCCGTCCAGAATATCGCCGACGGATTGCCGGCCTTCGGGATTGTCGCGGCGGTATTGGGTGTCGTGCACACCATGGAATCAGTCGGCATTCCGCCTTCAGAACTGGGCAAATTGATCGCGGCGGCCCTGGTGGGAACGTTTTTGGGTATTTTGCTGGCCTACGGCTATATCGGCCCCGTGTCGGCCGTGATGGCGGAACGCTCCGAAGCGTCAAGCAACGTCTTTAAATGTGCCCAAAAAGGCTTGTTGTGTTGCGCTAAAGGCGTATCGCCCGCCATGACTGCGGAATACATGCGCACCATGATTGCTTCCGCGATGCGCCCCGGCTTCCTGGAACTGGAAGAGCAATTAAGAGCCAATAAAGGTTAAGTACAAAAATGGCCGACCAACAACCGATCATCGTAAAAAAAATAAAAAAAGGCGGCCATGCTCATCATGGCGGCGCCTGGAAACTGGCGTACGCCGATTTTGTTACCGCGATGATGGCTTTTTTTTTACTGATGTGGCTATTGGGGACAACCAGCGAGCCGGAACGCAAAGGCATTGCCGAATACTTTCAAGATCCTTTTAAGGCATCCACAGAAGAAAGAGGCTTGGATGTCGGTGATCGGACCAGCATTATTCAAGCGGGCGGCTCGGATATTACCTCACAAGACCAAGGCCAGGTAAACAAAGGCAAGACAGCTGAAGAAGTAGAGATTACGCCCGAGGAAATTGAACACAAAGCGGAAGAACTTGAAAAAGAAAAACTCGAACATCTAAAGGAAAAAATCCAGGACAAAATAGCTTCAACCGAGGAATTAAACGAGTTCAAAGAGCAAATCAAACTGGAAATAACATCCGAAGGCTTGCGGATTCTAATCGTCGATGCCCAGAACAGGCCGATGTATAAGCTGGCCAGCGCGGAAACCGAACCGCAAATCAAATTGATTTTGAAGGCGCTGGCACCGGTTATTAACGAATTGCCCAATAAAGTCAGTCTTAATGGCCATACCGATGCGCGGCCTTTTCCGGCCAATCAAAAAAAATATACCAACTGGGAACTCTCCAGTGACCGGGCCAATGCCGCTCGATACGAATTGACCCAAGGCGGGCTTGCCGAAGATAAAGTTTTAAGAGTTATCGGATTATCGTCCAGTGTTCCTTACAGTCCCGTCACTGCACCACTCGACCCGATTAACCGGCGGATTTCCATTATCGTTATGAATAAAAAAACCGAGCAAGAGGTCCTGCAAAGCGCGGGTGATGAAAAGAGTACGGAAGCTGCACCGCCCAAGGAATAAGATTTTTTGCCTTACGATTGAGAGGTATCTTATTCCAATTCAAAATCATAAATTGAATAGCCATGTTCCGGTGTTTTTTTAAGAATGCCTTAAATTTTAATTACACTGTATTCGATGGCTTTC
>JBAQYH010000172.1:0-3632 GCA_049299935.1 Methylobacter sp.
GTATAGCGGTTGCGGTATTGACCGGCTTAATCATGCGCCATACCTTGTTTAAGGGCGAATCGTCACCCTTCATTATGGAATTGCCTGCCTACCACATGCCGACAGTGCGCGGCGTTTTTATACGAACCTGGGACCGGTTAAAGGCCTTTTTGTTCAACGCAGGCAAAGTCATCGTACCGATGGTGTTAGTGCTTAACTTCCTTAATGCATTGGGTACGGGCGGTACATTCGGCCAGGAAAACAGCAATAAATCGGTATTAAGCGAGATCGGCCGCAGCTTGACGCCGGCGTTTAAACCGATGGGCATAGAAAAAGACAACTGGCCGGCAACGGTAGGAATTTTTACCGGCGTATTAGCCAAAGAAGCCGTGGTCGGAACGCTGGATGCTCTATATAGCCAGCTTGCAGCTAATGACGCAAGCGCTGCCGATAAAGCGCCGTTCAATTTGGAGCAGGCTTTAATTGACGCCTGTTTGACCGTGCCTAAAAATCTGAACGATGTCGCAGACAAGCTGTTAGACCCATTGGGCCTGAATATCGGTACCGTCGATGACATGGCGGCGGCAGCCAGCGAGCAGGAAGTCAATGCAGGTACTTTTGCCTCCATGCAGCAAAGTTTTGACGGTAAAGCCGGGGCCTTCGCCTATTTGTTATTTATTTTACTGTACGCGCCGTGCGTCGCAGCCACCGCTGCAATCTACCGGGAAACCAACTTAAATTGGACAATGTTTGTGATGTTCTGGACTACCGGCATCGCCTATATGACGGCAACTGTTTTTTATCAAGCGATGACCTATAGCCTGCATCCTGACTATTCATTGGTATGGATAGCCGGATTAATCATTGCATTTTCAGCCGTATTGCTCGGCTTGTGGCTGCTCGGTAAAAATTCCGACGTAACAGGCGTAAAACCAAGCCGGGAGTCTTTGAGTGATCCTGTCTGATTTGAGAGACTATTTAAGGAAGCAACGCCGGGTTGCCCTGGCGGATTTAGTTAATCATTTTGGTATGGATGCGGATGCTCTGCGGGGTATGCTGGACAAATGGATCAGCAAAGGCAAAGTGCGCAAATTGCCGTTGACGGCTTCTTGCGGTACCAGTTGCTGTCAGTGCGATACGGCTTTAACAGAGATTTATGAGTGGGTTGATTAGAGTGTAGAAAATCCGTGTAGACCGCCGTTAATTAAAATCAGGCATCCTGCATTCGCAAACACTTCATAATTCGCTCGCCGTTCCATACAACAAGTCAAAGAGCACCGGTTAGCCGCGCTAAATCCGCCTGGATTCAAATACCAGTTATAAGCGTTTTACCACCTTTGCCCGCTCAACGTTATCCAGCCATGGCAGCTCGATTGCCAACACTTCTCTATAAAGAAACAACAATGCGCATTTGGCCTGATTTGCGTAGAAGCACCCCCGATTACTAACCGCCAATGCGTTAAAACTGCTCTGCCTTAGCGGCCCGTGTCATGAGGATGTTATTTAGTCCTGTCCGTATAAGTTTGCTCAGTACGGAGCAGTGTTGCGTCAAGCAAATTCCCCCTTGATCTGGCGGCTTAGGTTGTTCTCCAGTAAAATTCGGGCTCTGAAGTGATACAAACATGATTGACTTAAATAATCCACCAAAACCAAAAGAAAGGAAATTGTGAAAATTAAGTATCTATTGGTGATTGTTTATTGTTTTTTCTGTACACAAATAGTGTACGGGGAATCAAAAAGTAAACGGAATATTTGTGAGGATTTTGGCCTTTCGAACACATTACTTGGATTGTGCAACGGCTACCTAAATGTTGATTGTAGAGAAAATTTAAAACATGGAAGCCCTCAATGTATAGCCTTAAGAAAAAACTTCCTATTGCGGTCTGAAGGAAAAAATATTGATGATATTTTAAATATCACGTCTCCAGTATCCGGCGATCAAAGGGTATTTAACGCAAAAGTCACGCCGGATACATTTTTTATCAATGAGCCTTCATCTACAACTATCTCTGCCGAGATTGCCTCGGGAAATTTATATCTATCTTCTGTAGTTGCATAAGAAACAGACGAGAACGGCAACTTGCTGACCGAATTGGGGCAAATGTACGATGATGGTACCCATGGTGATACAAGAGAGGCCGATACTGTTTTTATGATGCAAATGGATGTCAATAAAACAGAAGCTAAGTTCATGTATGTCCGTGTGCAGGCAACCTATGAACAAGATACCAATCGTTATCTTAGTCCTGTTCTGAAAATAGACTTTTTAAAGCATATACCTTACGAAGTGGTCTCGAATGGTACCAAAACGTTAAGGGCTATCAAAGCTTTGTATTTAGAACGGCTGGCTGAGATGTCCCCAAAACAAGCGCGTGAATTGGCCTACCGGGAAGCGCGACACAACCCCGATATTCTGGAAGTCACCCTAGATGGAATACACTTATCCATACTGTTTAAAGGCGGAACTCGAGGATTTAGAGGGTCGGTACGGTTAGATGTCCCCGGCATACCTCTCGATGGCGCAGGAAACAGCACCCCTCGGTGTTTCCTGAAAACTATATTTCGTTGCCGGACATTTCGGCATTAGGTGATGGGTAATCCCGAAATTTGCCGTTCTATTGAACATGGGAATGTCGGGTATAAACAACATGCCCGATTTTTACAAATTAGTCATCTCCAAAATTTCCTGCCCGACGAGCAGGCATTGATCCGCTGTTTGTCCATAAATAAAGCGCATCCGGTAAGTTCCTTTGTATATGTGTCCGTATACTTCCAGAACATCAAACTTACCTTTCCCGGCTGGATTTTTTATCGGCTTAAGCACGGTAACATGCTCTTCAATTTCGGTTCTGTCATCTAAGCCAAAGTGAAAATCCAGCAGTTTTTTGGCTTGAAGGGTCGCATCTGCCGAGCAATGATGCACCGGTTCAGCGAATGCAAAGTTTGATGTGACAAAAAACATGATCAGCATGACATATTTAATCATTTCTACCCCGGAAAAAATCGCAATAAAAACATCACGAAGAACACGAACTTCGTGTTCTCTGTGGTGAATAATTTTTAGCTTTAATTTGGATAATCCTAAAATCCACATTTCCAACTGCGGCACTTAAGATAATACTTTCACAGTCTCTACAGCGTTGCCAATTGAATGCTATGACCTCAATACGTTAACTTAATAACGCATAATATTCATTAAAAAGCTGGGTGCGATCGGCCAAACCATTCGTTCCGCCGTTAACTTTCCTGGTGACGGCGGTTATTACCGTATCCGATGAGCCGCCGTCGCAGACAGTCCATATTTTATTTGAATCAAAGAAAAAACCGGCAGAAGCCAGCGGATAGTGGGTGGCGACTAAATCAGGATTGGCAACGGTATCTTCACTCACAACATTACCAAAACTGGCGTAATTGGATTTGCCCGTTAATTGGATGTAACCGCGTCCCCTGAAGGTGTAACCGTCACCGCTCGCTTCATCGCCATTGCCCATCCTGCCCGCATAGATTCTTGCGCCGATTTTGGCAGGATTCCGTGCATAAGAGTCGCTTAATTGCCCAGGAAAATAGCTTGGAAATGTTGTCTTCAAGCCGTCGGCTGAATAATTCAAATTTTCATAGACGACCTTAAAACCGCCGCTTTCATGGCCGCACTG
>JBAQYH010000173.1:0-3023 GCA_049299935.1 Methylobacter sp.
GCCATAACGTATCTGCTGACGTAACACTTGTCAGAAATTACAGAACCACCTAGCCCGGACAAATACGGGATTGCGGGCTGTTCAGTGTGCGCCGGCATCAGGGCTATTCTTGTTGCAAATACAGCACCGACAGATTGAGGATGTAAATAATGAACATAAACAGGCTGCCCCAGCCTACCGTCTTGAACAGGCGTTGTTGCGGACGGTACAGGAGTCCTACAATCGCAATGCCGGTCATCATGATAGCCGACTGGACCGTAACCAAATGCACCGGCGAAACGTTGGCAAGAAGAGGGCCTTTCAAATAAGCCATATCGTCGATGGCGATAATAGCCAAATCGAACAGGTTGCTGCCCAACAAATCGCTGATCGCCATGTCCAGCGCCCCGAGTCTCAGCGCCGAAACAGTGACCGCCACTTCCGGCAATGAAGTAGCCAAAGCCACGAAGACCGTACCCACGAAACTCCGTTGCCAGCCCATAGCTTCGGCCAAGTGTTCAGCCGTTACCGGTAGCCTGACACCTGCCAAAACCACCACGACAGCGGCCAAAGTGAAGCCTGTCAACGCCTTGCTCAACCCGATTGTCGGATAGCGTTCGGCAATTTCTTCCACGACTTCCAGGCGCTGGGCTTTTTCGTAACGAAAAACCGTGCGCATCGCAAAGATATAAAACAGCATAATGATCGGCGAGTATATGCCGATATGCCAAAAACTCAGATTAATACCGTGTTGGTACAAGACGAGATTGAACGCCGTGAAGCCGAGAAGCACGACCCCAAAACCGGCGGAAAGGATATGTCCCTGACTGATCCGGGTGTAAACCGAAGCTCCCCGATGCAAAAAATCCAGCAGCACGATCAGCAGCAAATTGAAAACGCAACTGCCCAAAGCATCGCCTAATGCGATATTCGGGACGTTCACATAGGTCACCGCGCTGATTCCGGTGACCAGCTCGGGCAACGAGGTAACCGTGGCGAGCAAGGCGATTCCGACCCAAGTTCCTCCCAGCCCGGTTTTTTCGGCGATGACATCGCCGTACAGCGAGAGAAAATAACCGGCCCCGCCGATTACCAGGGCCAAGGCGGCAAACTCAACAAAAATAGGCCAGTGCGTCATACGGTATGATCCTCATTCATCAAGTAATTACCACGAAGAGCATGAAGACTTAAATCGTAACTATTCAGCCACAAATTGACACAGATGCACGCGAACTAAGAGGGAGACAAAAAGCACAAGGTGAAGAACGAAAGGCAACCGTGTCGCCGCCCGGTTTTTTTTCGCCTTTAGCCCTGTGCCTTGCGCCTTATCCGTTTGATCCGTGTTGATCTGTGGCTGAATAGTTACCTTAAATCATTCATGCCTTTCATGCTTTTCGTAGACTACGCTTTCGCTTGCTTCCCGTCCACGCCGGAACGCCCCCGGCGAATTGCCGAAATAGCGCTTAAACGCCTTGCTGAAGGCCGGTACCGAATCGTATCCGCAACGCTCGGCGACCCGCTCCACACTCATGCCGGGTTCCATCAACCAGCCTGCCGCAATCTGCAAGCGCCAGGCGCTAAGGTATTCAATCGGCGAACTGCCGATCAGCGCGGCGAATTTCTCCGATAACACGGTTTTGGACAATCCCGCTTTGGAACACAGTTCGGCAACCGTCCAGGGTTGCCAGGGCTGCTGATGAATCAAGCCCAATGCGGTTGCCAGCCGTCTGTCCTGCATGGCCGCAAACACACCCTCCCCGACCAAATTTTCCTCAATACAGTAACGGATCACCAGCACGAACAGGCTGTCGCATAACCGTTCCACCACCGAGTCGCTGCCGAAACGCTGACCGGAAGCCTCGCTGATAACCAGCTCAATCAGCTTGGCCAGTATGTCGCCGGCTTGATTTTTTTTGATCACAATCTCGGCAGGCAACGCCTGCCACAACAATGACCGGGGCGTAGCCAATTCGATCTCGCCGCAAACAAATCCCGATTCGCCGCCCGCCCAGCCGGTCAAACGGGTGTCGGCGGCGTCGCAGGGCAAATGCTCGGCACTGTAGGACAAAAAGTGCTTTGGCGCATGCGGCAGGAACAAAATCAAGTCGCCGCTTTCCAGTGCCAACGGCGTTTGCCGACTTGGCGAATGCACCCAGCCTTGCCCCTTGCTGAGCAAATGAAACCAAACCGAAGTATCGGAATTGTGATCCATCAGCCAGCGTCCGCAAACGCCGCCGGAATAAACCAGTTTAGCGCGCAAATTCAGCGCGTTGACCAGTGCCGTTAAAGCATCCACATCGATCTCCCGGACAATCGGACAACAATACCGGAGCCTCGGGCATGGGTTCGGCAAGCCGAATTGCTTAACCTATCCCCGTCGAAATTTTTCATTGCGGAGATCGTGAAATGAACGTTTAGCCCAAGCGCTTGCATAGCAAAAACCTATTCAGCTTAATCAAAAAAACAGGAGATACAGTATGTCCCAATTTAACATTTATTCCATTCAAAAAGCGCCTCTTGCTGCCCAACCGCTACTTGAAGGCGCACAGCAAAAATTCGGCTTTGTGCCGAATTTGCTGGGCGGCTTCGCCGAATCGCCGACGGTTTTACAAGCCTATCTCGATATTGGCGCATTGTTCGAAAAAACCTCGCTGACCCCGGTCGAGCAACAAGTCGTACTGCTTGCGGCCAGCGTCGAAAACCATTGCATTTACTGCGTCGCCGTCCATTCAATGCTTGCCAAACATAAGGCCAAGGCCGATGCCGCCATTGTCAATGCACTGCGCGAGCGACTGCCGTTGCCGGACAAAAAGCTGGATGCCTTGGCGACTTTCACCCGCGAAGTGGTCGAACACCGAGGCAAAGTAACCGGCATCGCCCTGGATAACTTTATCGGCGCAGGCTATAGCCACTCGCAGGTTCTGGAAGTGGTGCTGGGCGTAACGATGAAAACCCTCAGCAACTACGCCAATCATATCATTCATGCACCACTGGACAGTCAATTCCAAGCCGAGGCATGGAATGCGCCTGCCCAGTGCAACAAG
>JBAQYH010000174.1:0-2932 GCA_049299935.1 Methylobacter sp.
AAACCGCACATGCTGTCTGCAATCGCAAGCGACAAGGTATTGATCCATACCCACAGATTGGCAATAGTCCGGCCGTAAACCCGGCTCTTCGGCGCTGTCTTATCAAACAGCGGCCGACCTAAAATCAGCGCATCAGGATGTTGCCGGCCGGCTTCCAAAAAAGCCGGAATGTCGTTAACGTCATGCTGTCCATCGGCATCGATCTGGATCGCGTGGCTAAATCCCAAAGCCTGCGCCGCCTTAAAACCGTCCAGCACCGCCGCGCCTTTGCCGCCGTTTTCCGATCGGTTGATTAAGGTGAGCCAATCCGGTTCCCGTTCGGCACAGCCAGCCAGAATTTGGGAGCAAAGCGCCGAGCTGCCGTCGTTAACCAATAACGTCGGAAAGCCGAAATTTTTTAGTTTGGCCAGCACCTGAGGAATCGCGGCTTCGTGGTTGTAAACGGGGATGATGATGCAGGGTTTCATTGGCTATGAAACTCCGAAAGCATTATTCACCACGAAGGACACGAAGAAAAATAGTTTAAAACCTTCGTGGTTATTCGTTTTTATGCTGAATACTTTCACTATCTCTTACCCTCGTAAACCATGCGCCCGGAACTATGCGCACCACGCTCCGAACTAAAATTAAAATACAATTTTCCCGGCACTGCTTTCCAGTTGAGAGCCAGTATTAATTCATCGCCGGGCTGGATGACCTGGGTAAATTTAACCATTTCCATATGCGAAAAGGGTTGATCGATGTCGAAAAACAGTTTGCCGAAATGTTCCACCCAAGCCAGCTGCACCACGCCCGGCAAAATCGGGTAACTCGCAAAATGATCGGGGAAATAAAGCAAATCTTCGGGCACTCTAAGACCAAGCAGGATGCCGTCTGGCGTTATTTCAAGCTTGAGTACTTGAGGAAGTTTTCGGCTATCAAAATCCAGCAGGTTTTTTAACAGCGGCTGCTCGATTTTACCTTGGGCCGTTAACGGCATCGTGTTTACAAATAACCATTTCCTAGGCAACACCACGGATTCAAACCATGGTTCGAGCGTTTTGCGCAGTTGCCTGATTAGCCGGTTTCTGCCCTGTATTGCCAGCTGCTCCAGGCCCTGCGGGTTTAACACCACGACCGCCGCGACGACATCCCGGTGTTTAGCTATCACCAGCGCATAGGCATCCTCTATCCACGGCTCGGTCATCAAGCGCTGCTCCAGCTCAACCAAGGACAGGCGTTTTTCTTCTATTTTGACGATGCGATCCGAGCGCCCGTGCAGCATAAACCGGCCATCGTCGAGCAGGGTGATTTGATCGTCCAGCTTAAATCCCCCCCCTGCCCCCCCTTTTTCTAAGGGGGGGAGATATTTCCTTGGCAACGGTAAGGATTCATCCCTACTGACAATCGGAGACTCCTCTTTTACTACGAAGAAGGATTTCTCATCCCCCCCCTTTGAAAAAGGGGGGATGGGGGGGATTTCCAAATAAGGCGAATGCAACAGCCAGCTGTCATCAATGCAGCTTAAGCTCATACCGGGAAATAAGGTCCAGGCCTTTTCTTGCGCCCGCCAAGCGATACCGCCGGTCTCGGAGCTGCCGTAGACTTCAATCACCGCCTGCCTGCCGTTGCTGAATATCTGTTGGGCTGCGTTCTCCGGCAACGCGCCGCCGGAGCTGAAAATCGCCTTTAGTTCGGCAATGCCTGCCCAGGGCGAAGATTGATCCAAGCGTTTTAAATGCGCCGGGCTGGCAATCCAGTAAGCGGGTCCCTGTTGCATCGCACTGACCAGCGTTTCAGGATTGATATAAGCCTGGCTATGAAAACACCGCCCTGCCGACAGCGGCCATAACACGCGGAACAGCAAGCCATAGATATGCTGATGGCTGACCGTCGCCAACGCTACGGCATCACCCAGTTGCCCGCCCCACTGTTTTTCCAGCGTGGCGATTTCAAGTTGGAATTGGTTCAGGCATTTGGCTATCGGCTTGGCCTGCCCCGTGGAACCGGAGGTAAAAATGACCAACTGACTGTCGGAAGGGTTTAACGGCGATAACGGCCGGCTGGAACAATCCTGCGCATCCAAGCAATAATCGAAACGCTCGCCGTTTTGCCAATCGCCAAGCAACCGGCAGTCCGGCGATAATTGCCCGGCGGTGCCGGGGCGGTTATTGCCGGGTATCCAGATTTGTTTGCCCGCGTGCAGCAATGCAAACAGCAGCACCGCAAAAGGATAGGCGTCTTTCGTATACAAAGCGTATCGCTGGGACGGTTGCGCTTGCAGTTTATCGGCCCATAATTTGACCGCGCCGGCAAACTGCTCCGCCGAATAATACTGCCCGGCATGATAGGCGACCGGCGCATCATGCGGCCTTTGGGCAACCAGACAATGGGACAGCGGCAACAGCTTATCGAACATGCTTCTGGGTTCTCATCCTGATCAGGTATTCGGCGGCAAATAAAACGCCCATCAACATGTAGGCGATCAGGCCGTTGTATAGACTCCAGACTTCCAGACTGCACCAAAAGGCCGTTACCCAGGCCAGGGCGCCATTGAGGATAAAGAAGCCGCACCAGACTTGAGTAACGCGGCGGGTATAAACAACGCCTTCCGGCGGCAAATCGGGATGCTGAATGCGCGCCAGCCGCTCAACCAAACTGGGCGGCGAAAACAGGCTCCAGCCGAAAATAAGCAGCATCAAGCCATTGACCAGAATCGGGTAAAACAGCAAAGCGTTTAATTGATTGATCCACATCGCAAACAGGCAATAGCCGATGCCGCCAATTAATAAAGGCGTACTCCAGTGTTTAATTGAATAACTGGCCGCCAACCTGACCAGCAGCAACACAATCAATAGCGCGGCAATTTTCCAGGGCTCGAAATACTCTCTGCCGAAAAAAACCGCCACCGGGTATAACAGGGTTGATAACCCCATCACGCCGTTTACAAACC
>JBAQYH010000175.1:0-13524 GCA_049299935.1 Methylobacter sp.
CGCATAGCGAGTCCAGAGCACAGGGATGGCCCGATTTAACTAAGCAATCCCGCGTTGCAAGGCTTGTGCCTGCTTCGGTATTGCCATCCATGGCTTCTGGATCCCGGCAATCCCTGCCGGGATGACGTGCTTTAAAGTACTTGTATATAACGATGAGCGCGGCGCGTGGGACCAAGGAAATAATTACTATATTTTTCGTGCCTTTCGTGCCTTTCGTGCCTTTCGTGCCTTTCGTGCCTTTCGTGCCTTTCGTGCTTTTCGTGCTTTTCGTGGACAATGCTTTGTCATCTGCTTAACTCATTTAAAAAACCATCAATCACGCCCCAAGTGCCGTCAATGTTTTCCATTAAAATACCGTGGCGCTGGGATTTGATGGCGTGGATTTGCTTATGCCGGGAACCCAGTTTGGCCATAACGATCGGCGCTCCTTTGGGAGAGACAACTGGATCATCATCACCATATAAAATCAGTGCAGGTATGCTGATCTGCGGCAGCAACTCATCAAGCTGCGCCATTAACAATCTCAGTTCATAAAGTGCCCTGACCGGCACATTGCGATAGTTAATTGTGGGATGTTCCGATTCGCTTTCAATAAAAGGCTTTACGCCTTCAAAAGCCGAGACCCAAGCGACCAGTTGGTTGGTGCCATGCAGTATCGGCACCAGCATAAAAGCAGGATTGACGAATTTTAACGGCACCGAAACGGCGATGACGCCGATCATTTCAGGATAATGTTCAGCGGCCAGTTTTAACGCCAATGCACCGCCCGTGGAAAAACCGGCAACAAAAATACGCGAACAATGCACCTTGAGTATATTGAACCCCCGTTGCACGCAACCGTACCAGTCCTCCCAGCTTTGCTCGCGCAACGCATAAGGCGATGTGCCGTGGCCTTTTAGCCGAATGCCCAATACGGTATAGCCTTGCTTGACCAGGTATTCCCCATAAGCTCTTAATTCAGCGGGGCTAGCAAGCAAGCCGTGAACCAGCAACACGCCGAAACCGTTAGCCTGCTCCCCTTCGACATCGCTCAAGGCAGCCGGCTGGATGAAAAAAGGCGAAGGATCGGCAACGGCCACTTCCTCCTGGCTGATGTCGCTAAACAAAGGTTTTGAGTAAGCCTGCTTTTCCCATGCCAAGGTGCGGCATTCATCTTCAAAATGCCAAGCGGCCAATTTGTCTTTATCGGCTTTAGCGCATTCGGCTATCGCATCAATCAAGGTATCGCGAACGGTATGCTGGGGAGCGGCTTCGTTGTTGTAAACGGCAATAGGATTTTCCAAACGGATGGTATCAAAGTCTGACTCGACACAAAGCTTGGGCAAAAATTGATAGCCGTTTTCATCTTCTTTGATCAGCCCGGCTTCTTTTGCAGCGCACATGAAATAATCGAAACGCTTGTTGGAGGCCTTAAACAGATCGCTGTAATCATCGGGATTGAGCAGGCTTCGGTGCAGATGAATCACCGTGTTGTTTTGCAAATGTTTGATCGCAATATACAAGATGCTGTAAAACTTATTTTTATCGATATGCGTCTGTCCCTGACCAACGTAATGCATGATTAGCGTTGCCGCCAGATGGCTTAAATTGATAGTGACATTGGCATAAATGCCTTCCATGTATCGATCGCGGGAACATTGGGCATTTTTTATAAAATACGATCCCAGTAAACGTTGCTTCCAGTTTTTAGGCCTGGAATTCAGCATAAAAACATCGTCTATCGTGTTCAATTCCGGGACGACCTTGTTCATCAGGTACCGGCTGCGCCAGTCCCAAAGCCGACAAGGATCGATGGGGGTGCCCATGCGTATATCCATGTCGGTATTTTTCAGCATAATATTGCCTTCAATCAACAATTCCTCGGATTGGCGCAAACTCAGGCCATTGGAAAACAGCTCAACGCTTTTAAACAACAAGTTTTCGGAGGAACGGATCGGATAAAAAGTAATATTGGCGGGAACCATCAGCGTCGGTTTATTCGCTACCGCTATCAGCTGATCAATGCTGTCGATGTGCAAAGCATCTTTCCATTGCCTAAGCAGGGCAATATCGTTTTGACTATGGGCGTGTCGGATGGCTGCCTTAAAGGTTTCCACGCCCTGCCCCAAAACAGCAGGCCCTGTGTGCAGCTTGCGCCGGTTGCCGGTGATGCGGGAATAAATACTGTAATGGCCGCGTTTGTCGATAACCCGGCGGTCTTTGACCATGCCGCCTTCAGGAAAAATAATGACTTTGCGGCCGCGCAATATCTGCCCGGCCAGCAGCGGAAACAATCGGTCGTGATTGTGAGGAAAAACGCCGACATGCCGCAGATACCGCGACAGCACATTGTCTTCCTTAAAGAATTCTCCGGAAGCAATCGCGCAACTGTAAGCCCCGGTCTGCTCGTAAATCAGAAACTGCGGTATGAAGGTTTCAAACCGGGAAAAGTGATTGAATAAAAAGATGTCGCCTTCCAAAAACTGCGGGTCGGCGTGCAGATCAAGCCTGACGCTCAGCATGTTTTTGACGGCGTTAAACAGCTTGATCGACCTGTTGTAAAGCTTGGTGTCTATGTCAGGCCAGTCATCCGGGTAAGGAGTTTTATTCATATCACCTTCTTTGCCTAAAGGTAAAAATTCAAAAAATCGTCATGGCGCCAAACTCATATTTTCAATACAGCTCACTTTGCAAACTAACCTGATGATACCCCTTACCTGATGTAGAAGATATTATTTCTACCATCTTACAGGCAAAGACTCCAAGCCTCTGAGTACCCATGTCGGCTCCCACTTTAATTGATCTACATTATCGATAGTCAAATTCGGCAACCGGCGGAATAATGTCTCCAATGCGACTTCTACCTCGATGATTCCCAGTTTAGCTCCCAAGCAATAATGGCTGCCCTGACCAAAAGTAAGTGGTTTTTTAACGGTCGGCGACCTCTCTATCCAAAAACGGTCAGGATCGACAAATACTTCCGGATCATGGTTTGCCGAATCAAGGATTAGATAAACGGTATCTCCAGCCATAATTTGAACATCATGCAACTCCAATGGTTCTTTTGCGGTTCGCATGGTGATTGGCGCCGGAGAATTAAAACGCAAGCTCTCCTCTACAGCGCTAGATAGAAGCTCCGGTTTAGCAAGTAACAATTCTCGTTGATCGGGATAAAGAAATAATAGACGCAAGGTATTACACAGTGCGTTGGCAGTAGTTCCATATCCTGCCACGAACAGCATGATAAGGTTGGAGATAATCTCATCTTCGTTTAAACGCTCCCCCTCTTCTTCAGCTGCCAGTAACTGCGAAACTAGATCTTCTCCAGGTTGTTCACGCCTTTGCCGACAAATTTCGCGGAAGAATCCCTCCAACCGTAATGCCGCCGCATTGGCGTCATCGAACTCCGTAGCAGTGAGCAAGTTGGGTTCAAGGGGCCTCGCCATAAGTTTGGTTTCCACCAAAAAATCAAGACTCTGTTCCAATTCGATATTAAGCATATTGCAAGTGACCTGCACGGGTAACCGACAGGCAAAAACATCCATTAAATCAGCCTGCCCGCGTGCTATCCATTTATCCACCAACTGATCCGCACTTTTCTGCACCAGCGCACGTACCTCACTTATTTTTCGGGCGTTAAGCGCTTTGACGACCAGTTTACGCCGACTAAGTAAATTCATTGATACCCAAAAATTATTATGAATCCGATAAACAAGCTCATCGTTCATATTTCTCCCATAACGCTGATCAAAGACCGAAGGAAAATCTTTGTCTAAAAGTGAACTTTTCAACAAATATTCGACATCGTGATATCGGGTTATTAACCAAACCCCAGGCTCTAAAAGATAAGCTGGAGCCTGTCCACGCAATCTGGCATATGTTGGATAAGGGTTCGCTATAAATTCAGGAGATTGAAGATCTAGTTGCATAATCTAAATGTCTATTAATTAATGAATGTTTTTCGATATAGTAAAACTTCTAACCGCGCCGCCAATAACGCTGCACAAATGCTGAAAATGGCAAAGATCAATTACGTAAGCTTTTTGCCACACATTATTGACGTTACAGCTTACAATATATCCTTTATCATGTTAAGGATATTTGATTACGGTTATACGAATACGGTTTTTCTGCATTTAACGAAGACAAGCTTCAACCACAACAAACATCATTCATTTGATCTAAGGAAGATTTTTATGCTTAATAATATTTCAATTCGAAAAGCATCCTATAATAAATACAAGCCAGAAAAAAAAATTGCTGAGCATAACTGCAACGTAAAAGATTTTGGCCCGGGTAATTATCAATTAATGAAAACAGATATTAGCTATATTGCATATGGAGCGTGCTTTTTAGCCTCTGGCGGCGGCGGATCAATTGGACTAGCACGGCTCTTTATCGACAGCATGATTAGCGATACCGATGTTATGTATTATGTAAATCCTGACAATCTTGAAGCTAATAAAAACATCTCACTTGTGGCAATTTTAGGTTCGCCCGACAAAATGTTTGATGGTTTCGGGCAAACGGCTTCATTAAACGCTTACCAGGAAATGAATAATTATCTAATTCAATCCGGCCAAAAACCGTTAGATTATTTGATAGCCGTTGAAATGGGCGCAATTAATGCTTTGATCCCTTTTATCATTTCAGCTCGGAAAGGAATTGCAGTAATTAACGGAGACCCCTGCGGCAGAGCAGTGCCGGAATTGAGTATGACACTTTTCAATATTAATCAGTTGCCCCTAAATCCTGTCATCTTAACTTCCGATACTGACGAATTGGGGCATTATCAAAAAACAATTGCACAGGTAAAAGATGCTGATGATGCAGAAAACCAAGCACGGAAATTTGCCCAATCACATAACAGCATAATTGGCTTGGCATGCTATCCACAGCAGAGCGCCGATTTAAATTGTTCAATTTTATCTAACAAAAACTGGGCTAAGTTTAGTCAATGGACGGTCGGTTTTGCATGGAATCTAGGACGAAAAATGCTTGAATCCAGAAACTACAATGAATTTCTGGAATTTCTTGATAGCTCCTTTCTACCCAGCCACAAATTATTTGAAGGCATAATCACACATAAAGAAGAGAGACAAATTAGCGGTTTTGACGCGGGAAAAATCACCGTATCAAATGAAAGTGAAACACTTTTTATCTATTATAAAAATGAAAGTCTGTTAGCATGGAACGCAACAAGAAAATGCTATGTTGCTATGGGACCTGACTCAATAAACTTTCTTGCCAAGAAAGACGCTCAACCATTCACAAATGCCGATATAAATAGCGATCCTGAAAAAAACCCTGAAAACATATCGTTAGGAACAGAAGTTGGCATTATCGGACTGTACGCTAATGAAAAATTACAAAATGCTGTACTCGTAAACTTGTTTTTATCCAATATTCAAGAAATTCTGGCGGCATTCCCTGAAGATCATGTGCCTATTCCCAATAGCTATATTCCGCTGCAGAATTTAATGTTGCATTTCAATGGATAGGAAATATTTTTTACGCACGGTAAAACTCACAATACAAGCATTCTCACGAGCAATTCGCTTGCGCCTCAGTGTATTACCGCTCTTGTTTAGCTGCCAGGATCGTCCCTGCCTGACGGCTTTTTGATGTGGGACAAACCCGGTGCTTATTCGCAATAAGCGATGAGTTTTCACACTAGCCTCCTTAGAAGGAAAGATAAAATGATCCTTTGAATAGCTTAAGCTCGTAAGGTGGTAGATTCGCTAATAAGCAATTTACCACCTCAGATACGAAACATATCGTTTAAACGAGGAACTTCGTTTTGAAACTCATTAGAACAAGCCCTAGCCAACTAGAACTTCAGGCTAACATGTCCGAAAAACACCCTTCCGGCCATCTGATAATCCCCTATAAAATCCAAGCTAGCAGGAGCTGGGTCGTAATAACGTTTGTCGAATAAATTGTAGACATTAAAACTGATGTCGACTTTCTTACCTAACATGTTTTTTCCCAACAAACCCATATCGAATAAGGCATATCCAGGCACATTGTTCCGCGCATCACCCGAATTACGTAATGTACTATCTTTGATAAGAACATGTGTGAAACTGCTCCAGGTATTATCGAAAGCCCAATTGGCTATCAAGTTGGTGCGATGCCGCGGTACATCCGCTAACTGTTGATTAAACTGGACACTATGCTGCAAGACATAATTAGCACTGATATAGGAACCCTGCAGATTGCCGTCAAAATCATAACGCGTTTCCAATTCAACACCCTCGGCGATCAGGCTGCCATTATTGTCATATTGCGAAATGGCTGTTTGAACGGGAACTTGTGAAATAATTTGATTGATTGCAGAGTGATAATAGGTAGCCTGGGTCGTCAAGCCCGCTACAGGATGGGCAATAATGCCTGTTTCAAAGGTTTTAACTTCTTCCGGTTTAAGTGTTGGGTTGCCCAATAACGTAGTATTGTTGACAAGACCGAGTTCGCCGAATGCTGGTGCTCGATAAGCGGTACCGTAAGAAAATTTCAGTGAATAATTTTTAATAAACTCCCAATTAAAGCCCAACCTGGGATTGAATGTGCCACCAAAGTCATTGTATCGGTCATAGCGGGCACCCAAGGTCAACCTTAAATTTTCCAATGGATCCCAGACATCTTCAATGTACCCCCCCCAGCGTCTACGAGTTCTTTCTTCGGTAGTAGACAGCGCCGGTATCAAGTGTGCCGGATCGCCCCCCAATTCATCAATAAGATTGCCCTGCTGCTCTTTTGCATACGAGAATCCAGTGATCAATGTTTGGGTATCGCTGATATGATAATTAGCTTGAATTTCACCGCCGGTGCGCGTGTCCTGAAGACCGAAACGAGCAAATTGCGCTGGAGCAACTTGCCATGTATTATCAAAGCCAAAAGAATCGTGAAATATTTGGGTATCTATCGTGAAATTATCTTGAATCTTCCAAGCCCGGCTCAAACGTAGAAAGTAATCATTATAATCTTGTTGGGTTCGATCATCGCTAAGAACAGATTGTAAACCAAAAAATGTACCTGTTTTTTTATTGATATAACGCCCGTCCAGTTTGAAGTCCTGATAACCTAGCTGCCACTCCAGATCGTAGCGGCCTTCAGTGAGCTGACTTTTACCGGGTGCAGAAGACTTGAGACCTTGTATGCTCGAACTGTCAGCGGAAACTGACGAATTAATGCCGTTGGTGTCGGTAAAATTAAAATGCAATGCCGCTTCAGCGCTATTGTTGAATTGCTTGCCCCAGGATGCCCGATATTGCTGGGTATCGAAACTCCCCCAACCGGCTGATGTTTGCACCCCATTTAAATCCTTGGCGTTTTGGGTGATGATATTGATAACGGCAAGAAAGGCATTAGCGCCGTATAAAGCCGAACCCGGCCCGCGCACCACTTCCACTCGTTTAATCGTATCAACAGGTAAATCATCGTAAACCCAGGCACTGCCGGCATTTTGCAGATTATGATCCAGCGGATGGCCGTTCAACATAATCTGCACTTTTTCAGAAAACAATGTCTTAACGCCACGAACTTCTATTTCACGAACCCCAAACTGAGTTTGAGTAATGCCGATACCTGGAACCAAACGCAACACATCCAACAAGTTGCGTGCACCGATATGCGCAATATCGTCTTGGGTAATGACGGTCGTGGTTGCGATAGTCTTGTCCACATGCTCTTCTATTTTCGAGGCAGTGACAACGACTTGTCTTTCAGCAGCCAGATACGCCAATTCGCTTTCCAGGCTGTCATGCTCTGCCGGCGCTTTTGCAAAAGCGCTGGAATTCAAGGCTAAAATACCGACCAGTAGGGTAGACAAATATTTAATCACTGATCGCACCCCACAATTTTATTAACCGAATCCAGGGCATCTTGATTGAACTTGAGTTGCAATGCATCGAGAGCGCATTTGTTTAACGTAACCGTTGAACCCGCAGGACTCTGTACTGTAGCCCCCGGCACTTTATCCTTATCCACCATTATGGCTAACCCCGCCGACTGTCGCCCAATCGTGGCAATATCCGCAGAAATCGACAAAACCGCACCTTGCTCTATAAACACATCGCTGTAAGCGTAGATGGGTTTCTTTTGCTGTTGCGCCGATTCAAAAATTTGCTGCACCGACTCTTTGCTGCTTAAGACGATCGGATCGGAAATAATCCAGAACATGTCTATTTTCGGCAGCAATTCAGTAAGCGCATCGCTGATCTCTTGTGCATCATTAATGGGCTGATTAATGATTTTTATGCCTAAGGCTAAAGCCTCTTTTTTGATGGTCTCTACGTATTCGCGGCTGAATTTATCATTGTAGAGCAAACCGATTGTTTTAATTGTTGGAAAGAAATAGCGTAACAACGATATTTCTTGTGCCGATGACAATTCATTAGCGATGCCGTAAGTTCCTTCGCCAATATTCAATCTTTGCCAATTAATAGCGGCTGAAAACAGCAATTTTTTGTTAGGGGCAACACTACGCGCTAACAAATAAGCTTTGGTTCCTATGCAATAAATAAGCGCCGGGTTTTCTTTTCGGATAAATTCTTTCAGCTCCGCTTCGGCATTGGCGTGACTGTCCAGATTAAACTCAGCCCATTGATAGGCATTTTGCTGTAAAACTGTTTTAAATTGAGTAGCGATTGTTTCATATCGATAGACAGCATTATCGCTGTTAACTATCAATACCTTACTCGTTTGGGCAAAACCGGCGCTAACCCAAAAGGCAGTCAATAGGATTAAGACTTTACAAAAATTGATTATTTTCATAGTTGTTTCCAGTCTTCATCGGCAAGATGCGCGGCGCATACTAATAAGTATTTCATTGCACCTCCCTCCAGCCATCTATGCCCAGTAACCTTAAATTTTCTTTACCCGCTTCTGCCTCCGACATATTGCGCAACACCTCAAGTAATTCGCTTTCTTGTTGATCCGGTTTTTTCAATGTTGCCGCAATTAATAAATAATCCTTTTCGCTAAAACCTAAACTATGTAATTCTCGAAAATGATTGGGGTTAAACATTGCCAGCTTATCTAAACCGCTTTCTGCAGAAATGGCTGCGGATGCCATACCAAAACCCACCGCCAGGAGCGCATCAATATCTTTAGGCACGATGAGTATTTTGATGTCTTTAAGTAGAGCTTCCTGCTCCTTGCCGAGTATTTGCTTCAATATGCTGTGAACATATTCTTCGCTTCCTGCGGCTGCAACAACGGTATTCTTAAGCATAGCGACATTGATTATGTCTCTTTTTGCGCTTAATACCTTCCTTTGCATGGTGTTACCCTTTGACGTGGCGATCAAAGCAATTTCCAACGGAACCTTCTTCTGCTGTAATTCTTTTAAATGCCAATTGGATAATAAATAAACATCGCCTTTTTTTTCTTGGATTACCGATTCAAAACTTTTTCTAAGATCAAAAGGCTGGAAAAGATAAGCGCCACGATTCAAAAAATAAGTATCGAAACCCATTTTTACCGTAGCGAAATTATTGAAGTTCGATTCTGTATTGTAGAAATAAAAAGTCGGCCGCATATCGGAATGGGCAGACCAATAACCTCCTGTAATAAATACGGAAAAAACAAAAAAAATGGGCCGGATGCGTTTCATTTTTTAATATCTTTTGTTAAAACCGCACTTTAACACTAAGAAAGGAGCCGCTGAGAGGGTCATTCAAAACTCTTTAAAATTTTAAGGATTAGTAATAATAGCTTTTTAAGAAAGATAAAGCACTGTAAAAATACGTATGGAGCAGCTTCCAATAATTTGTTAGTAACGGTCATTCGTTCACCCTAAAAGCGTATCGAACCGGATTTTACAAGGTTTATATTTTTTTGATGCGCATATCCAACTCGTTATTTAAGCCTGCCTCATCCCAGCCCAGCGTTTTCGCCGTCATTTCGGCGAGCTGACGTAATTCAGCTTGAGTCATTTTCGCCAATATTAACAAGGGAATCCGCCGTCTGAGCAGGTCGTCCAGATGCTCAACCATTTCATTACCGGCGCAGAAAACCAAATCGGCGAAGATAAAAGGCAGCGTGGGCGTTATCCGCTTTGCCAACGCGGCATCCTGTTCAATTAACTGAAAAATCATCGACACGCGTTTTGCATGTCGCCGCACCAGCCACACGGCGCTTTCGCTGTCTATGCCCAGTGTTGCGGCTTCAGTCAAAGCCGCATCCGCCCACTGCCGATAATCCTGATCCGGTAACCACGGGAACGGCCTGCCATTAGTTTTGCAGGCTACGTTAACGCCCAGGTTTTCACAAAGCGTATTGACGATCTGAGCCGTATCCTCCCTGGCCGAAGTGATTTTTCCGCCGATGGACGTCAACAGCCCGTTATCGGCGACTTTCAGTTCCCAGTCTCGACTGACGGCGGACGGCGTTGCATTTGAACTTTGCTTTAAAACGCGCAGTCCTGCATAACGGCCAATAATGTCGGCCTCCGTCCAATTTTTATTAAGCACCCGATTGGCTTCGGTCAGCAGATAACCGGCTTCATCCGCTTCGACAAAGACCTGATCGACGTCGCCGGTATAATCGGTATCGGTGGTACCCAACAGCGTCAGGCCGTACCACGGAATCATAAAGAATACCCGCCCGTCCGATTTAGCGGTCAACAACAGCGCTTCATTGCCCAGCGTCTTGGGCAAGATTAAATGCACGCCCTTGGTTAAACGGCAACCGCTTTCAGCCGTCCATTGACCGATGGTGTTGACGATTTGACGGGCGTAAACGGCTGCTGTTTTGCCGTCGACATTGTCTTGAACCTTGGCTCCGCAGACTTGCCCCTTATCTTCAATAAAGCCGGTCACTTTGCAGTAATTCACACAGATTGCTCCGGCCGATAACGCGCCATCGATCAACTCCAGAACCAAGCGCGCATCGTCGGTCTGGGCGTCAGCATAGGTAAAACCGCCGGTTAATAATGCAGGATTGAGACAGGGAAAACGCTCCGCGAATGCGACCCGGCTGAAATGACGACGAGCTTGGCCCGAGCTAAGCGTTCCGGCCAGAAAATCATAAAGCATCAAACCGAGTTTCAGGCGGATACTGTTTAACCTGCCGCCCTTAAAAACCGGAACGCCAAAGCGTAGCGGCCAGACGCGATGCGGCGCGGCCTTTTTCAGCATCTCGCGTTCGCGCAAGGCTTTTTTAACCAGTTTGAAATCCAGCGATTCCAGATAGCGCAGGCCGCCGTGTATCAGTTTGGTGGAAGCGGATGAGGTTCCCGAAGCCCAATCGCCCTGATCGACGATGGCGACCTTGAGGCCCCGCAACGCGGCATCATACGCCGTCCACGCGCCGTAAATGCCGCCACCGCAAATCAGTACATCAAAATGCCGATCGGCGAGTTGTGCAAAGTCCCGCTTCACGAATCGCGCATCTGCAATGCCAGTTGCGGGTAATCGGTAATCAGGATATTCACGTTCAAATCCAGCGCCTTTTGAATCGCCTCGACATTATTGCAGGTATAAACCCCGGCGCCCTTGCCCTGCTCTCGCAAAAGCCTTGCAATGGCCTCGTTATGGATGTCGATAGGCAGGCAAAAACCGGCCAGGAAACTGTAATCTTCCAGAAAGCGCTCAATGTCGGCCAGGGTGTGATGACCGGACAGCAGATAGTGGAGCGGCAAATCCGGCGCGTGTTGATGGGCAAAAATCAGGCCGGGCAGACTGTATGAGGAAATAAACACGCCATCGGCGGCCGATGTGCCAATGATCGCCAGCATTTGCAGGATTTTGCTTTCCAACCGTTGCCGCGATTCCCCGTCGCGGCTTTTAAGCTCAATATCCAGGCCGCAACGGCCCCGATAAGTATCGATAAACTCCTTAAGGCTCAAAACGCATTCCGGCTGCGCATCGGGCGAGCTGTATCCGGCAAAATCCATTTGTTCAAGCTCCGCGAAATTAAAATCGTCGATACTTTTCCCTTGATGGCCCAGCTTATCCAGCTCCCAGTCATGCCAAAGCACCGGCACCTCATCCAGACTCAGCTGCACATCCGTTTCAATACCGTCTATCGGGTATTGCAGCGCTTTATTGAAGGCGGCTCGGGTGTTTTCGGCAATTAAGGTTCCTGCCTCTTTATTTCCGCCACGGTGGGCAAAGATCAAACATGCGCTCTGGTTGCTCATTGGGTTATATCCTTTTTAACTTGGCTCATAATTTTTTAAGCAATTTTTCATAAACGTTATGAGAACCAATCCAAAACCAGATGATTTCATTGTCTTGTATTATTCCTACCGCCCTGTAATCCAAATTTATTCTTACCGAATAAATCGGCTTACTTGAGTGAACACGCTTAAATTGCAGACCGGGATGATAGGGGTCTTTTTTAAATTGTTGATATGCTTCTTTTGCTTGGGCTTTAATCGTAACAGGCAAGAGGCCAAACAATACTCTAAATTTTTCAGTTGTTCGAGAAATCACAACTCATCCAAATTCATCACTTGAGTTTTGTCTTGTTTATGTTCGTTTAAAGCCTCATCCGCCAATTCAGCTAATGAATCTTCCGTTTCAGAAAAAAGTGAATCCCATTTTTTTTCAGCCAATAATTCATCAATAATCCATCTTGCCAACATGTTTTGTTGTAATTCAGGCAACATTGATGCTTCTGTAAAGGCTTTTTCAAGTAGTCGAGTCATACTGTGCTATTCCACAAACATAAAACAATTAAGATAAATGGTGCGCATGGCCTATCTAGTCTCAATTTGACGCATAGGCGTCCGATTAGGCAGCGTCCATCAACAACTTCGAAGCTAAGTTATGGCCTGCAGTAGGAGGTGGTAAAGGCTTGCCATCATCTAACATGGTTGTAATCCATTCATCTACTATTTGACAAAGATCATGATATACCTGTACTTCGTCGTCACCATGACAACATGGGCCGATAATTCCAGGGCATTGACCAACAAAGCATTGATCCTCTTCGGACCATTCGACAATTTTTAGGTATTGGGCTGTTTCTTTCATTGTTTTGACTCCAGGATTTTCTGTTTAACCTCGCGCTCCTGATAAAATTTGGCATCGTCACCAAGCTGACCAGAAATAGTAATTCTTACGCCTTTTTTGTGTTCAAAATTCCTGTGGCTACCTTTACCGCCTCGATTAACAAAGCCGAACTGCTCAAGTTCAAATATTAATTCTCTAATTTTCCGTGGCATATTTAGATAAAATTTACATCGGGCTGATAATGACAGCGTCACCTCGTAATCCATGATGAGGGAAAATGCTTTATTTGATCCCCTCATCCTACCGGCGGGAGAAGGGACTGGCCTCTAAACTTAACGGCATTGAGTATAAAACAACGGGGCATGGCGTACAAACAAATACGGAGCTTGTGCTGGAACAGGTATGCGCTGGTTCCCAATCTCCAGATTGGGAACCTCGAAGGCGAAGCTCCAGCTTCCTGATACAGGAAGCTGGAGCTTCCAACACCGAATTCCCAAGCTGGAGAAGCTGTGAAAGTATTATCCAAATTAGGCTGAAAGGGTTATTTACCACAGAGAACACGAAGGACACGGAGAAAATAATC
>JBAQYH010000176.1:0-3682 GCA_049299935.1 Methylobacter sp.
ATTCAAGCTGACCTATCTGGAATCGAACGAAGATACCAAACGCATGGTGTTGCTGTTGAAAGACCTTTATGTCCGTGCCGGCGTACGCATGATCCCGTTCCCGCAGGAATGGCCGGTCATGTTGGAAAATCTTGATAAAAAAGATTTCGATGCGATCACGCTGGGCTGGACCAGCGGCATCGAAACCGATTTGTACCAGACATTTCACAGCGCGCAGGCCGTCAGCAACGGCGACAATTTCACCGGCTACAAGAATCCGGCGTTGGACAAGCTGATCGATGAAGCGCGCCGAACCGTGGACGAAAGCAAACGCATGCCGTTGTGGCAGCAGGCCGAACGGATCGTTTATGAAGACCAGCCCTATACCTTCCTGATGCGCCGCAAGAGTTTGCTGTTTGTCGATAAGCGCATCCACAACCTGCAAATGACCAAGCTGGGCTTGAACCTGGGATCATTGCCGCTGGAAACCTATGTGCCTGCCGCCCAGCAAAAATATACGCCATAAGCGGAGGGATTGTTAATGTTGACTTATCTGCTGCGTCGCTTACTGCTGATGATTCCTACCCTGCTGGGGATTACGGTCGTGGTGTTTACGGTGATGGCGATGTCGCCGGGCGGCATCAGCGCACAGACGCTAGTCGGCGGCATGGACATGAAGCCGCAGGAAAAACAGGCGCTGCTGGATTATTACAACAAGCGTTACGGGCTCGACCAGCCGGCGCCGGTGCAATACCTGCGTTGGTTGAATAATGTCTCGCCGATCGGTTTTGTGACCGACGGGCAGGGCAAGCGCGGCGAGTTTTCTTTTAACAAAGGCATGGATTTAGGCACCAGCTTCCAATACGGACGGCCGGTATCGGACATTCTTGCCGAACGCATTCCAATTACCCTGCTGCTTAATCTGGTCACCATCCCGTTTACTTATCTGATTGCGATTATGGTCGGCATGAAATCCGCGACTAACCGAGGCGGCTCTTTCGATGTAGGAACCAGTATGTCGATGCTGGCTTTGTGGTCTATCCCGACCATGCTGGCCGGCGTGCTGTTGCTGGGTTTTTTCGCCAATGTTCAACATTTTCACTGGTTCCCGACTGCCGGCATCAGCAGCCGCGAAGCGCAGGATATGCCGTTCCTGCCGCATTGGAACGAAGCCGGTTTTGTCCGCGGCTTTCTGTTGGATCGGGTGTGGCATCTGGTGTTGCCGGTGATCTGTTTGTCCTACGGCAGTTTTGCGGCGCTGGCTAAATTGACGCGGACCTCAATACTGGAAAACCTGCATTCCGATTATGCGCGGACTGCCAGGGCCAAAGGCTTGGCTGAAAATGACGTGTTATGGAAACATGTATTCCGCAACAGCCTGTTGCCGCTGATCACCATCTCGGCAGGCCTGTTACCCAGCCTGTTGGCGGGCTCGTTGATTGTCGAAAACATTTTCAGCATCAACGGTATGGGGCAGCTCGCCGTGGAAGCGGTCAAAGGCCGCGACCGCGAACTGGTGCTGTCGATTACCTGGGTCAGCGGATTCCTGACCTTGATAGGCTATTTGATTGCCGATTTTTGCTATACCTTGGCCGATCCACGGGTAAGCTATGACTGAGCATGCCGTTAGCCGCGAATCTTTCGCCGCCCGTATCTGGCGAAAAACACTGGAAGGGGTGGGCGTGAAAGTCGGCCTGGCCTGGGTGGCGCTGCTGGTGTTCGCCGCCGTGTTCGCGCCGTTCCTGGCGAATTCCATGCCGTTGCTGATCAGCAAAAACGGCGTGATCTCCGCACCGGTATTGCAATATTTGTCCGTGGAAGATGCGTGGATACTGGCGACTTTTTTTATCTCGATGGCTGTTTATCGGCTGCGGCTCGGTACCGCTAAACGCATCCTGTTGTTTTTGCTGGGCAGCGCGCTTGCCGCCGTGCTGGTCTACCTGTTCGTCAAACCGCCGGTGCTGGTGATTTACGACGATTTTCGCAGCGCCGCCTATACCGAAGCGGATTGGCGGATCATGCCGCCGATTCCGTATGCGCCGACCGATTATCTGCGCGATTTGGGCAGCAAAGGTTTGGAAGCGCCGTTGGCAACCGAAGGCCATACGCATTTAATGGGCACCGAAGAGAACGGCGCCGATGTGCTGAGCCGAATGATCCACGCCTGCCGGATTTCGCTGAGCATAGGCTTGATCGCTTCCGGCATTGCCTTGTTGATTGGCGTGATCGTGGGCGGCTTGATGGGCTATTTTTCCGGCATCGTCGATATGCTGGGCATGCGCTTGGTGGAAATTTTTGAAGATATTCCTACGCTGTTCCTGCTGCTGACTTTCGTGGCTTTCTTTGGCCGCAGCCTGTACATGATGATGGTGATTATCGGCGTCACCGGCTGGTCGGGTTACGCGCGCTATGTGCGCACCGAATTCCTGAAATTGCGCAAACAGGATTATGTGCAGGCGGCGGTGGCCAGCGGCTTGCCGCTCAGTTCGATTTTGTTCCGGCATATGCTGCCGAACGGCGTAGCGCCGTTGCTGGTGGCCGTCAGTTTCGGCGTGGCCGGGGCGATTCTGTCGGAGGCAACCTTGAGTTTCCTGGGGCTGGGTGTAGTGGATGCGCCGTCCTGGGGGCAAATGCTGGATCAGGCGGTCAAATCGTCGACCTTCAACTGGTGGATGGCGGTCTTTCCCGGCGGCGCGATTTTCATGACCGTGTTTGCCTATAACCTGATCGGCGAGGCATTCCGCGATGCGATCGATCCGAAGCTTTCGAGCAAAGCCGGGGTGAACCGATGAGCGGACAGCTGTTGGAAGTCCGTAACCTGCGTACTTATTTGCAAGCGGACGGCCGGGAGGTTAGGGCGGTCGACGATGTCAGTTTCAGCATTCCCAAAGGAGAAACTTTTTGTTTGGTCGGCGAGTCGGGCAGCGGCAAGTCGGTCAGCGCACTATCGGTGATCCGTTTGTTGCCGCAGGATATAGCCTCCCACCCGAGCGGGGAAATATTGTTCAACGGCCGGGATTTGTTGAAACTGGACGATCCGGGGATACGCGCGATTCGCGGTTCGCAAATCGCGATGATCTTCCAGGAACCGATGACTTCGTTGAATCCGGTGCTGACCATCGGCGAACAAATCACCGAAGCCTTGCAACTGCACCATCCTGAGATCAGCGATGACGAGGCCGAACAGCGCACGATTACGGCGTTGGAGCAGGTGCAGATGCCCCATGCTTCACGCCGGTTCCGCGATTATCCGCACCAGTTGTCCGGCGGCCAGCGGCAGCGGGTGATGATAGCGATGGCCTTGGCCTGCGAGCCGCAATTGCTGATTGCCGATGAGCCGACTACCGCGCTGGATGTGACCGTTCAAGCCGAGATTTTGCGGCTGATGCGCAAGTTGCAGGACGATACCGGCATGAGCATGTTGTTCATTACCCACGATTTTGGCGTGGTGGCGCAGATGGCGCAGTGGGTCGGGGTGATGCAACAGGGCAAGATGGTGGAAGTCGGCCCTTGTTCCGAGGTGTTACGCAAGCCCCGGCATTCCTATACAAAGCAATTACTGGCAGCGTTGCCGGAGAATTTGGTTAAACCGGTACCGGTACAACAGCATCCTCAAAATACGGCTGATCAATCGCCTTTACTGCAAATCCGGGACTTGAAAGTCTGGTTTCCGATCAAAAAAGGCTTGCTCCGCCGCACCGTC
>JBAQYH010000177.1:0-2244 GCA_049299935.1 Methylobacter sp.
TGAAGATTTGGATTATTACCTGGGCATTTCTTTTCAACATGCCAACGTTGAACATAGCGATGAAACTCGTAATTCCATTAGCGCAGACGGCAATTGGCAACACAAGTGGTTTGAGCTGGAAAGCGAATTACTGTTCACCCAAGTGGATACCCGTCAATCCCGTTTTCGCGGTCATGACTGGGGCGGTTATGTGCAAGTGGCGGTGCCGTTGGTCGAGCATTTCAACCTGATCGGCCGCTACGAGCATTTTGAGTTTGCCAACAAAATGGCCCCGACGAATACCGCATTAGGCGGCATTGTCTATCGTCCGGTGCCGCGTTTATCGTTCAAGCTTGAATGGCAGCAAACCGAGGGCAGTGTTTATCAAAATCAAACCGGGCTTTACAGTTCGATTGCGGTGTTATTCTGATGAAACGATTAATTGTTTTAGGACTTGCCGCCGCGTTAATGCCGATCTCACCCTCGTGGGCGGATTTATACATTATTGCCAATAAAGATTTGCCCGTCGCGCAACTGGATAAAGAGGATATTGCGGCAATTTATCTGCTTAAGAAAAAACATTGGGAAAACGGCGAAGACATTATGCCGATTAACCTGCCCGCGCAAGCCGATGCCCGCACCCGTTTTACCGCCGAAGTTTTCGACAGCACACCGGAGAAATTGGGCAGTTACTGGGACAAAATGCTGTTCAAAGGCGAGACGCCGCCGGTAACCCAAAACTCCGAGCAAGCCGTTATTTTGTTTGTGGAGCGGATTAAAGGCGCGATCGGTTATGTGGAAACGAAACCGCAAAGCCCGCAAATCAAAATCCTGCAACAATTTTCGGTTAAGTAACCGGGTATTTTTATGAGACACGGATGGCACTGTACATTGATGGAAAAGGCGAAGGGCGAAAGACGAAAAAACCATCTTTTGCCCTTCGCCCTTCGCCTGTCACCTATATCTTCTAACTGCTGCATAATTACCGGGTAAATTCATGTCGCGTTTTTCGCTTTCCGCTCGTTTGACGTTGTTTTTCAGTTTGATCGTGTTGCTGGTAACCACGACGTTGAGCGCGGTGGTGTTCTATCAGTTCGGCGAAAAAATCAATCAACAGATTGAGCGCAATCTTACCGATATTGCCGACCATAAAGCCGCTGAAATCAGTAACGTGCTGCTGTTCGAACGCACCAATGTATTGTCGTGGCGAGCCTCGTCGGTGATGCTGGATGTCGTGGTCGACGATTTGGATAAACGCATTACCACCGAGCTGATCAATCTAAAACAATACTATCAGTTACAAGGCGATTTATATGTGTTCAATGCGGCGGGCGTGCTGATCGCATCCACGCAGCAGGATGTGTTAAAAACCCAATTACCGGACGCTTGGCAAACGCAACAGGATTACACGTTGGTTTTCAAGCATGAGGTGCCTTTCATCAACGGCAGCGTCATTGCGCATGTGACCGCATTGAAACCGCCGCAGTTGAAAATGCAGGGCTATTTGGTCATGACCCATTCCTGGGAAGATATTAGCCGGCTGCTCGCGCCTAAAGACAGCAGCTTTGCGCTGCATAAAGCACATGAAGGAAACCACGGAAGCGCAGACCTTTTTACGGCTAACGGGGTAAAAACCATCGAGATAAATGATGACTTTTCGGAGCGGCCCTTATGGATTTTTGACGGTATCAGCTATTTGGGTTCGATTTCAAAATCCGTATCGGTCGGCGATTTCAGTTTCCAAATTGCGGCATTCATGCCTGAAAGACTCACTCATCAGCCGCTACTTGAATTGACCAAGACTTTGCTGCTTGCCGCCGCGCTGGTCGGCGTACCGATGCTGGCGTTGGTCGGCTTGCTCAGCCGTCTTCTGGTCACGCCGATTAAAAAATTGACCGCCACCATCCGCACCATTGAAGATTCCAATGATTTATCGATCAAGGTGCCGGTTTCGGGCCGCGATGAAGTTGCCGATTTAGGCAATGCGTTTAACCGCATGACCACGCGTTTGGGCGAGTTGTTCAATAAATTCGTCGTCGTGGAAAAAGAATTGGAAGACTTGAATCTTAGCCTGGAACGCCAAGTTATCGACCGCACCCAGCAATTGCAGGATACCCTGCAAAAACTGCAATCCGCGCAAACGCAATTGGTGCAATCCGAGAAAATGGCTTCGTTAGGGCAATTGGTTGCCGGTATCGCCCATGAAATCAACAATCCCGTCGGTGCGATTTACGCCAATATGCCGCCATTGGAAGAATACATAGA
>JBAQYH010000178.1:0-1505 GCA_049299935.1 Methylobacter sp.
CTCTAAAATTGAGCGTAACAGACTGCGCGACGAAAAAAATATGTCCTTGTTGCAAGCGGCTGGCTGGAGAAGTCTTGTTATCTGGGAGTGTGAAATCAAGCCACAGAAAATTGCCAAATCGAAAATCGCAGATTTTTTCCGGGAACTCGCGCCTGCATCAAGGATAGGATAGTCCAATCCTCAAACACCTTCGGTCACGCATGACTTCGTGACTTCGGGTTCAGGTCTTGCAATCAAACACGCTACGCCTCTGCGGTAAATATTTTTTGGTTCCGGCTTGTCCGGCTTAGGGCTTGCGGGCGAATACGCCTTATTGCGAACCCGATAAAGCAGCGGGTGGCGTAGTCGGTACGGGTTGCCATCCACTTGGACATAAACGCACATAGGGGTAATAGGCATTGATGGCGGCACAGAAATACCAGTACTGCGCCGAGGGCGGTGAAACGCTGGGCGCATAGCCTTGTGCATAGTCCTGAGCATAGCCAGGTGCATAAGCGGGTACATAAGCCGGCGTATAAACGGGCGCATAAGGCGCAGGCTGCACGTATACGGTTTGCGGCCGGTGCATGTCATAGACGATGGCGCTGCCTATCAGTGCCGGAATAATCCAGGCACCTCCCCAACCACCTCTATGGCCGCCGCCATGACCTCCCGCAGCATAAGCCGAACTGGTTGAAAAAAATGCAAGAAACGCAACAAATAATATCTTTTTCATGATGTTGCTCCCAGTGAGTTGTTGACGTGGCCGTAGGTGCGGATTTATTCGCACACAAGCGCATAATTGAGCAAATAAATTCGCACCTACGGATAAGACGCAACATAAGTATCGTCCCATTCCCTGCCAACAGTGGAATCCAGGTTGATGGATGAATCAGCTCATGTTACGTATCCACTGCCCCCGCCACCCTTCCGGGAGATCAAGCGACTGGGCAAAGGCCACCGTTTCCTGCGGTGGGAGTTGGCGGATTATCTCGTTAGTTTTCTTCTCCTTGATTTGGACAATATTGATCCCCGTGATCTTGTCCTTTTCAAACGCGGCATAAAGATTCAGCCCTTTTTGGGTGAACGCGTTGTTTACTTGCTTGACGGCCTGTATAACCTGGTTTGTCGAAGGAGGCTCTTTGGCAACAGCCGCACCGGAAGCGCTGGCCGCCGAAGCAACAGGGTTGTTGTTGGATACCACTGGAGCTGTCTGAACAAAACCAAACACCCCGCCCGCATTCTGGTGGTCGGTGAAAGTTGCAGGCTGTGGAAAAACCGGCAGAACGTCCACTTTGAATCACCTCCTTCCAAACCGGCATCAGCCGCCACAACCCAATTTCCGGCGGTTGCGGGGGAGGCGCTCAAGCTGTTGTGTGGGCTTGGGAATTGGAGCCGGATGCAACAGGATCAACCGCCTCACCACCTAACCTGAATATTGCACAAACGGGGTAAAATGCACTGCAAGCACATGATATAATTAAGAACACTTAAAAACAGGCTCGTAAAAAATGGCTACATCCACT
>JBAQYH010000179.1:0-2923 GCA_049299935.1 Methylobacter sp.
AGCCGAGACTGTGTCGGCAAGGTCACTTAACCACAAGAACCTCGTCAATCTGGATCTGGATAATGCCGAATCCGATCAAATCATCAACACGAATAATGACAAACAATTTCGTCCGCACTTAATCGACCATCCGCAAACCACAAAAATCAATACAGCGCATGTAGCCATAGAGACCTCTTTATTTTTGGATGGACTTGAGGCCGGTTTATCAAAAGAGCTGATCCTGCAACTTACTGAGATTTTTGCATGGGACATTGATTTTGCCACCAACCTGCGCCCTGACGATCAATTCACCGTGGTTTATGGAAAGAAAATAGTTGACGGTAAAGAAACCGATACCGACGAAATTATTGCCGCCGAATTTATTAACCAAGGCGTATCTTACACGGCTGTCAGATACATCAATGAGTCCGGCACCAGTTATTACACGCCTGACGGACAGTCCATGCAAAAAGCTTTTTTAAGTGCGCCTGTCGATTTTATAAAAATCAGCTCCCCTTTTAGCACACAGCGCATGCACCCCATACTTAACCGAATTCGTGCACATAAAGGCATTGATTATGCAGCCAGAACAGGTACACCTGTAAAGTCAACCGGGGACGGGATCGTCACCTTCAGCGGCAACAAAGGCGCCTATGGACAAGTCGTCACCATTCAACATAACGATCGTTACGAAACGCTTTATGCACACATGTCTGGTTTTAGAAAAGGCCTAGCCATCGGCAATCATGTTAAGCAGGGCGATGTTATCGGCTATGTAGGCCAAACAGGCCTAGCCACCGGCCCCCACTTGCATTATGAATTTCATGTCGACGGCGTTTATCGTGACCCGGAGACCGTCAAAATACCGCATTCAATGCCTATAAGCAGCGCTTTACTGGCTGACTTCAAAGCCCAAACCCAACCGTACTTTACTCAACTGACGCAGGTCAAAGCCCAAAGTTTATTGGCAAAAAACCACCCCTCAGCTACTCCCGGCATTGCCCTGCCTCCGGCATCCATGCAGTCATCTCGTTACGACTAACTAAAATCCATGTCTGAGCTTTATATTGGACTGATGTCCGGAACCAGCCTGGATGGCATTGACGCTGCTCTCGTTGATTTTATTAACAACAAAGTCCAGCTTGTCGAATTTGAATACCAGCCCCTCTCTGCCGAGATGCAAAGCTCCATCCAGCGACTCAGCAAGCCTGACGCATTAATTTCGCTCAAAGATTACGGCGCGATGGACGCCCGGCTGGGCCATTTATTCGCAGATATTACCAATAGCTTGCTGACTAAAGCCAATATCCCTGCCGCATCGATCAATGCCATCGGCAGCCATGGGTTAACCGTCTACCATGCGCCCGATACTAAATTCCCTTTTTCCCTACAAATCGGCGACCCCAACGTAATTGCCGAACTGACCGGCATTACCACCGTGGCCGATTTCAGACGCCGGGATATTGCAGCCCGTGGCCAAGGCGCGCCGCTGGTTCCGGCCTTTCATCAAGCTGTATTCCACCACCCGGATGAACATCGCTGCATCGTCAATATCGGAGGCATCGCCAATATTACCGTACTGCCTAAACAGCAGGCAGCAGAAGTCATCGGCTTCGATACCGGCCCCGGCAACACCTTAATGGATCTATGGATCAAGCTGCAACAAAACCAGTCGTACGATAAAAACGGCGCCTGGGCCAAGACCGGCAAAGTCGATCATGATTTGGTGACGCTATTAAAACAAGACCCTTATTTCAACCTCGCCCCGCCCAAAAGCACCGGTAAAGAGTATTTTTCGCTTCCCTGGGTTTACCAGTATTTCGACGCATTCAGTTACAAAGCCGAAGACGTACAGGCCAGCTTGTGCTTTCTAACGGCGATAACGATTTGCGACGCCATCAAAAAACACGCGCCGGATACTGAACGGGTATTGATTTGCGGCGGCGGCATCCACAATGCCTATTTGCTGGAGCTGATCCGACAAAACATGGAATGCCCCGTCGAATCGACTGAACAACACGGGGCTCATCCCGATCATGTTGAGGCGATGGCTTTTGCATGGTTGGCCAGGCAAACCATGAATCATCTGCCGGGCAATCTTAAAGAAGTCACAGGAGCGGTTAACTCCGTCATTCTTGGGGGGATTTATCAGGGAAACAAAAAGGGCGCAGCTTCCGCTTCCTGCTTACGCTAAGCGCCTACATCCCTGTAGGCGACATCCTGTCGCCCGGCGGGGGGTGGGGAGAAACTATAACAACTATGCAGAAAAAGACGACCCGCAACCGCAAGTCGTAGTCGCATTAGGATTGCGGATAACAAACTGCGCGCCCGACAAATCTTCCTTGTAATCAATTTCAGCGCCGGTTAAATATTGAATGCTCATCGCATCAATCAACACCGTGACACCGCCGTTTTCGACGCAGGTGTCGTCTTCATTAACTTCCTCATCAAACGTAAAGCCGTATTGAAAACCTGAACAACCGCCGCCTGAGACGTAAACCCTCAGCTTCAGGTTATCGTTGCCTTCCTCGGCGATTAATTCGCCCACCTTGGTAGCGGCACTGTCAGTAAAAATTATCGGATTTGACATATATTTAGCACTATAAAAAAAAGAGTTGAAATAATTATGACTATACCAAGCTTTTTAGTCAAGAATTATGGATAAAGCGCAATTGTCGTTAAACCCAGCTGTTCTTTTAGCCCGAACATCAAGTTCATATTTTGCACCGCCTGCCCCGCAGCGCCCTTAACCAGGTTATCAATCACCGACAACACCACGACGGTTTGACCGCCCTGGGGTTGATGAATCGAAATCTGACAGTTATTGCTGCCCCGGACATTGCGGGTATCGGGATGCGAACCTTGCGGCAACACATCGACAAACGCCTCGTCAGCGTATCTTTTTTCATACAAAGCCTGTACATCATCCAGCTTGCCATGC
>JBAQYH010000180.1:0-4557 GCA_049299935.1 Methylobacter sp.
CATCGACAGCAAAGAACTGCGCCGCCACCTGCCGACCAGCCGCAAGCGCCAATACTTAGGCAACGAATCGATCAACTCCCGGATAGAGGGCCGAAGCGTTCGTTGTTACAAATTTAAACGATGAGGAGAGAGAAATGTGGCCATTTAAACCTAAACCGATAATGACAGCTGAAGAGTATGCGCTTACCAGACCGCCAGCACCATGTGGTCAACAGACTAAGCATATTTTCTGGACGGAGATAGAAGGAATGAAATGCCCGGTATGCGCTTCGAATAATGCTCGAGAACTACGCGAGCAAGACGAGAACCGTCTTGCAGAAAAAATTGCTGCGATTGTCGTGCGAAAAATGTCAGCACCGTAGGGTGCGCCGTGCGCACCAAAACAAACCAAAATATTGAGTAGAGAGACCATGATTAATTTTGAAGAGCAGGACAACCAGCACCTGGACGCATTGTTGAAGATGGAAACGCCGGAAGAATTCGGGGCATCTTTCATACAACGAAATATTAAAGTTGGATATAACAGGGCCTTTGGCATATTAACGCTCGGTGTTGAGCGCGGCGATTTAGAGCCGACCGACATTCCATACCGATACAGACTAAGCAGCGCAGATCATCCCATCGTGCAGCAGTTTTGGGAGGCATACGATCACCTTGCCAAAACATTAGAGGCCGAAGGCAGTGAATCGAAAGACCCAATGAATCATTCGAGAAAACCTGAAATTGAGATTGCCGTTAACCTTGGGCATTTCCATGATCTATGCGCTCAATATAACTTATGCAGAATAGACATCAGAGACCTGCGCCGCCACCTGCCAACCTGCCAGAAACGGGAATATTTAGGAAACAAATCGATCCGCTCTCGAATAGAGAAACGGAGCGTCAGTTGTTACATTTTTAAACGATGAGGATAGACACAATGCCAGTATTACCTTTAGCAGATCGAACAATAAAGACCTGTAAAGACGCCAGCGAATTACAAAAGCGGATAGCAAGCAATATGAAAGCGATCCGTCGCACTGTTCCGATAATTCGGGAAGCCATAGAAGATGAAGACGAAGATTTTGCGCTTGAGGAGCTAACGAATTTAGAGTCTCAAACTAGGGGACTTTCTCAATTAATTAAAGAAGCTAAGGCAAACGGATGCTTGTTAAATCAAGAATCGTAGGGTGCGCCGTGCGCACCACAATAAACCACAAACCGAGGAGAAACCCATGCCAAAAGAACGATTTCACACCGATTTAAGACCATTCGCCATTCTGTATGCCGGAATAATCGAAAGCCTTGAAAACCTAGACGAAGAAGAACTTAAAAAACTTGCCGATTCGTGCACGAAAACGACGGGAACCAACTGCTGGTTCGCAACCCATCGTGTGGCAGCCTGGATTGCTCCACTTGTCGCGGATCAAATAGAACAAAGGTCTATCCGTGGCAAAAAACAGGACCCCGGTATATTCCAACAGATCGGGGTTCACGAACCCGACATCACCATCAACGGCAACCTGCTTACTCAGGCGCAGTCAATGACGATACGGGTTGCCGTTTATAGCTTCGCCGAGCGATTGCAAGACGAAGGTCTGGGTGATGATCAGACCGGGAAAGACATAACTGCCAACTACTTAGCGCGTCTGAAGGAAATCGCCATAATGATGGACGAAACAGCCGTAGGTTTGGTTACCCCGTAGGTTGCGCACCGCGCACCATTTACGATATTTGAACGGGTGCGATGCACCCCCTACATGACTGTGGGTATAACGCAAAAAGTAACCGGCTGGACGGGCAATGAACTAAAACGAAGCGAGGATTTATGAGTAACAAAGAAACTACAAAATCGTCACAGGTCGGACAGTCCGAGTTGACTGACGGGTTAGCGGCCTTATCTGTGCAAGATGTAAATCTCCTGGAAAGTGTATTAACTACGCTGTCAAACATCGCCAAAAAACAAACGCCAAAGGCGCATCCTAATTACGCTGCCAGGTATGAAAGTAATTTTAGAAAAGCGTCTATAAACGACGCGTCAAGATCAGCCGAGTTTTTGCTATCTGATTTTAACGCACTGGTCGCAAAAGTGCAGGACATCGTTCGCACTGGCGGCTAACGCTATGTTCAGCGGGCCGCGCCCTGAGCAGAATTAATTTAAACAAACGACCTAGCGGGCGCGGTTCCGCTGCAACTAACTGTTAGGCTTTGATGGGAAAGATTATGATAGAAATATACAAATATATGTTTTGCAGCGGCGATAAGTACCCCGATAATCCTGTCGCATGTGGGAATGTGTTCGGCTATGTAATATATCGAGACATAGCGCCCAGATGTGAGGATAAAGAGCTTGTGGCTCGTGTACATAGAGTTGCTACTTTCATCAGTGAGAGTGAAGCAAAAGATTATTGCGCTTACAGAAATGAAATGACACAAATACATGGATCAGACGATATAGAGCTTATTAAGCGGCCTAACGCAATAGCTAACAGGGCGCGGCCCTGAAAGCTGAACAATAAAACCGCATTATGCCCGCGCTCCTGTTGAGCGACGGGTTAGGCCGAGATAACACAGGCTATCATTGACAATCACCAAACAACCGATTAACCTAATCCCACACTGGCAAAATCCAGTGTCGGGATTGGTCTCCTGGAAACAAGCGGCACAGCCGCATTCTTGCGGTTTTTTTGTGCCTAGCGTTCAGCTGTCCATTATGGCGGGCTGGGCGGAGCAGCCGCAAGGCTGGCCGGTTGCTTGTACCGGTAGACCAACTTCGTTCAGTCCGCCACCCAATGTTTGGTCTCGTTGGTGGCGGGTTTATAACCCATTTGGAGATACAAGCTGAATACTCAATTAAAAACTCTCGCCAACCCGTTTCAATTCGAAACCCACGATGTCCGTACCGCGATTGATGAAACAGAAAACGTCTGGTTTTGCGCCAAAGATGTGTGTGAAATTTTGGATATTATTTGGAACGGAAGTACCCTCGAAAATATGCCCGAAGAGTGGGTTATGGTGAGGAAACTCCTCACCATAAAAGGCGAAAGAGACGCCAATTTCATCAATGAATCGGGTCTTTATTCGCTGATATTCCGTTCCAATAAACCAAAAGCGAAAGAGTTCGCTAATTGGGTATTGGCTGAAGTATTACCACAAATCCGTAAGCACGGCTTTTTCGGCGTATTGCCGACTAAAGACTATTTGGCCGTGGTCAAGCAGATTGCCGACCTCACCAACCGCCTGACCGACACCAAAAACGCCTTTGCCCACCAAATGTTAACACCGCCGCTGCGCAACCTGTGCAACATGGCCGGACACCCGATGCCCGACATTAAACTGATTAGCCAACAAATTGACCAGCTGGACTTATTCGGTAACGAAGGCGGTGTACAATGAACCGCCAGGCGCAAATGGACGCCGTCCGCGAAAGCGGCTTACGCAATGAGATAGACCGGCTGGAAGGCATCATCGGCGCATTGTCGGTGGCAACCTCCGGCGTTGCCGCTTCCATTGACGATGGCGAAGCACTGAGCGCCACGCATGTAGACCGGCTGTTTGGGTTGTTACTGGGCGAGCTGTCCGATAGCCAGCAAAACTTAAGCCGCTTGGTATAATAAGCAAACAGGCACAAGGACTGTGCCTAACGCAAAGCTAACAGGGCGCGGTAAAGCGCCCTTAATTTAAACACAGATTGAATCCGCGCTCCTGTTGAGCGACGAGTTATAACTGGAGTCTGATATGACAGATGAAGAACTAAACATAATGCAGCATATTAGAAAAGCCGCTGGAGTTGGCTGCAAGCCCATGTTGTACGACATGCCGGACGTTGTGAAACGCCTTAAAAACGGGAATGATCGATACGAAAAAATAAGGAGGCTAACACCTCTGCAATTTTCATCGCTCTATCAGCGAAACCTCGAATTCGGGATACCGTTTGATGAATTGGTTGATGAGTTATAACGCGATATAGACACCGATTTAGGCGTATATCACAACAAACACACCTATCTACCCAAACAAATCGGCCTGCAACAACGCCCGCCGCTGCTCATTTGGCAAATGCCGGAGCAAACTAGCCGCCAGCTGCTGGGTATTGTTGATAGGGGGATTTAAATAGTGCTTAAGCCCGAGCGTGTACACAAACGTAGCGCCGCAGTCTTTGGCATTGCTGCATTGGCAATAAAGTTCGCGGATAGTGGGGGTAAGTTCATTCGACGACCCGATACGGGCCTTACTGTGACAGTTCGGACATTTGATCAGCATGCAAAATCCCCCTCAAAATTTTGCAACATTATAGCAATAATCGCAGCAGCCAGCACCGGATCTCGCTATTGCCAGATCCGGCTTATTAATAACTACATTAGTCTTCCCATGAACTCATAAATTTAATTAAATCATCAGTCGAGTCATTTAGTGCGCATTCCGTTGAATCAACTAGTACACTAATCATCGCATAAACAGCCTCAATATCGACCTCCGCACCATCTCGCGGAATAGCCGACTTCGCTAATTTCATCGCTTTTATACACTCGTATGGCCGAGCCATGCGTTTATTTATTTCATCGGATACATAAGATA
>JBAQYH010000181.1:0-12553 GCA_049299935.1 Methylobacter sp.
GATTTATATGGGCGGCGAGGAGCAGGAAATCACCATTAAAGATATTTCGTTAACCGGCGTGCTTGCAGAATTAAAGTCCGATCCGGTCGGTAAAGATGCCAAGGATATTTTTAACATGCTGTCAGCATCGACGCTGATCGATTTGTATCTTCCGGAAATGCGTTTGGCCGGTGAAGCCGAGGTGGTCAGGGTTGATATGCTCGAAGATCATATATCGCTCGCGCTGGAGTTTAGAAATGTTTCCTATGACGTCGATAATCAGTTGTACAAGAGAAAAGTGTATAGAAAAAGCATGGCGGCTCCAGGCAAAATCCTGCTGAATGGCGAATATCATGATTTTACGACCGTTAATGTTTCGGTGGACGGGTTAATGATTAAGCTTGCCGAATCTATAGACGTCAAACCGGGAGATATTACCGTATTTGAATTTGAGCGCTTGGGGTTGGACGGCGAGATAAAAGTGATCTGGGTTGAGAGCACCGCCGATGACGGAACGTTGATCGGTTTGCAATATGTGCATATGGAGAAAACGGAGATTAAGGGGATACCCCGTTTTGCCCGCTAACACACTGCAAACCTCCTGCCACCCAATAGATGCAACGCAATATTGCATTTTCCGGTAATTGCGATGCGCCGCGTATCCTGCGTAGAGAGCAATATTTCATTTCTTAACCGGTTTGCTGTAAAAAAGGGGGCCGATACCGGACACTAAAAAACGACTGAGTATCAGTGATAGATGCTGAAAGTCCAAAGCTAATCCAGTGTTTCTATACAGACAGCCGATCCGGCCGTAATCCATTTGCCTGGTTTCATTCCAGCAGCCGTTTTGGCTAATTGTCTTTAAATTCAGTCGGGTGCAGCGCATCCAAACATAAGCGCCAAGTCAGGCATTATCCGGTACAAATTTTGCTTTATCTGATGGATGGCTCCGTTTATCGCGCCGAGGCATAACAAGGCAAACTGCGGCAAACTTATCGTCGCCGACCGTTACAAAGTTGCCGTTGCGTAGTATGACCAAAGTAATTTATAACACACGAGAATCCATTTATGAGCAAATACAAACTCAACATAAACGGCGCGCCGAAAACCGTTGATGTTGCCTCTGAGACCCCGTTGTTGTGGGTGTTGCGGGACCATTTAAACCTGGTCGGCACCAAATTCGGCTGCGGCATCGGCCAGTGCGGCGCATGCACGGTGCATATTGACGGGCAGCCTGCAAGGGCCTGCCAGACTCCGATCGCCAGTGTGGGTAAAAGCCAGATAACGACCATAGAAGGGTTGAATCCAGGCGGCGAGCATCCTTTACAAAAAGTCTGGCAGGAACTCGATGTACCTCAATGCGGTTATTGTCAGGCCGGGCAAATCATGACTGCCGCCGCGCTGCTGAAAAAGAATCCTCGCCCGACGGATGCGGATATCGACACCGCACTGGCCGGTAATCTGTGCCGTTGCGGCACTTATCTTCGTATTCGCGCGGGCATTCATCGTGCCGCAGAAATTGCCGGTAAGGAGTCAGTATGAACTTAGATCATTTGGAAAATGCCGGCCGCCGCGATTTTTTGCGCAAGTCTACGTTGGCTGGCGGCGGCCTGGTTCTCGGTTTTTATCTGAATGTGGCCGACAGCGCGGCGAAACGGGTCGCTAAACCGTCCACTATGTCGGAAACCGGAGCGTTTAAACCCAATGCCTTCATTCATATTGCCTCGAACGGCACGGTGACGCTGATCAGCAAGCAACCCGAAATCGGCCAGGGCATCAAAACCTCGCTGCCGATGGTCATTGCCGAGGAGCTGGAGGTTAACTGGAAGGATGTCGTTATCGTTCAGTGCGATCTCGATCCGATTTACGGCAGTCAAAGCGCCGGAGGCTCGCGCTCAACGCCGACCAATTACGAGGAATTTCATAAGCTCGGCGCAACCGCGCGCACGATGCTCATCCAAGCGGCCGCAGAGATTTGGAAGGTTCCCGCATCCGAACTTATTGCCCATGACAGTGCCGTTCATCATCCGTCCACCGGGCGTAAACTCGATTATGGCCAACTGGCCGCAAAGGCCTCGGCCTTACCGGTTCCCGATCCCGGGTCGGTCAAGCTGAAAGATTCAAAAGATTATAAGTTGCTGGGTACGCGCATCGGCGGCGTCGACAATCCCGGCATTGTGACCGGCAAACCCTTGTTCGGCATCGACGTGAAACTGCCCGGAATGCTGCATGCCGTTTACGAGAAATCGCCGGTTTTCGGGGGTAAGGTCGTCAGCGCCAATCTGGACAAGATCAAGTCGCTGCCCGGCGTACATAATGCTTTTATTATCCAAGGCGGTTCCGATCTGAAGGGTTTATTGTCCGGCATCGCTATCGTAGCCGACTCGACTTGGGCGGCATTCAGCGCGCGCAAACAGCTGGAAGTTATTTGGGATGAGGGGCAGGGAGCTGCTCAAAGCTGGGTCGGTTTTGCCGCCAAAGCCAGTGAGTTGTCGACGCAGCCCGGAACGGAAATCCTGCGCAACGACGGCGATGGCAAGGCGGCGCTTGCGTCAGCCGAGAAAACCGTGGAAGCGGCTTACAGTTACCCCTTTATCTCGCACGCCAGCATAGAGCCGCAGAATTGCACGGCCTGGTACAAGGATGGAGCGATTGAAATCTGGGCGCCGACGCAAAATCCCGAAGCCGGCCAAAAAATCGTGACCGCAACGCTCGGCATTCCCAAAGATAAAATCACCTTGCATATTACCCGTAGCGGCGGCGGTTTCGGACGGCGCTTGATTCCGGATTATATTATCGAAGCGGCGGCCATCGCCCAGCATCTGACGGTGCCGGTCAAGCTGACCTGGACGCGCGAAGACGACCTGCGCCATGACCAGTATCGTGCCGGTGGTTTCCACTTCCTACGCGGCGGGCTTGATGACCAAGGCAAGCTGATCGCCTGGCACAACCATTTTGTGACGTTTGCCAACAAGGTCGTTAAAGACGGTAAGCCGAAACTGGAACTCGGTAGCGGCGCCAACCTGTCAGGCGACGAGTTTCCCGGCCGCTGGGTTGAAAACTGCCTGTTGGAGCAAACGCCGCTGGAGTGCAATATTCCAATGGGGCCTTGGCGAGCGCCGCGCAGCAACGTTTTGGCCTGGGTGTTTCACAGTTTTATTGACGAATTGGCTCATGCCGCAGGCCGCGATCCGCTGGAGTTCCGTCTGGAAATCCTCGGCGACAAAGGTTTTATCCCCGGCACCGGCGAGCAAGGCATTCCCTATGACGTCAACCGCATGAAACATGTGTTGCAGCATGTGGCGGAAAAAGCCGAGTGGGGCAAGAAAACCTTTCCGCGCGGTCAAGGGCAGGGTATCGCATTCCATTTCAGTCATCGCGGTTACATTGCGCAGGTCGCTGAGGTCACCGTGTCCAAGGACGGCAAGCTTAAGGTCGACCGCGTCGTGGTTTCGACCGACATCGGCGCGCAAATCGTTAATCTCAGCGGGGCCGAAAATCAGGTACAGGGTTCGGTGGTTGACGGTCTCGGTGCGCTGACATTCCAGGAATTGGATATTGAGAAGGGGCGCATCGTGCAGAGCAATTTCGGCGACTATCCGATGATTCGGATAGCGGATGCCCCGACTCGGGTGGATGTGCATTTCCTGAAGACCGATAATCCGGTAACCGGCCTGGGCGAACCGGCCCTGCCGCCGCTGGCGCCGGCTGTGTGCAATGCGATCTTTGCCGCTACCGGCAAGCGTGTGCGTCAATTGCCGTTGCTAAGGACCGATCTGAGCTGGAGCTAAATTTCTGGAGTGCAGGCTTTGCCTACATGGATGTAGGTAAGGGGCGTGAGCAGGAGCGGAAGCTTCGCCTGCAAGCACAAGCGAAGCTTGTACTCCCATTTTCAGTGCTACCTATAAACCTGGAAAAATCATTTGATCCACGAAACGCACGAAAGACACGAAAACATTTTTTTCGTGTCTTTCGTGCTTTTCGTGGACTAACTGCGGCTTTTAGGACACATCATTTACCGAATAATACATGGCAAACAAAATCAATCATCTACTCGATGCTTACCGGCGACTGAATCAGCAAACCGAAAACAGCGTGCTGGCTACCATTATCGAAACCTTCGGCTCGACTTATCAAAAAGCCGGCGCGCGCATGTTGATAACTCAACAAGATGAATTAATCGGTCTGCTGGGCGGCGGCTGTTTCGAGCGGGACTTGGTCGAACAGGCAAGGTCGGTGTTCGAGACCGGAACCGCCAAGACGGTTTTTTACGATATGCGCTCCCCGGATGACGTCATTTGGGGGCTGGGGCTAGGCTGCAACGGCGCGGTCAGGGTTTTGCTGCAATTATTGAAAGCGGAAGATGATTTCAGTCCGTTGAATATCATCGCCGATGCAGCCGAAGCCAATGTGGCCGGGGTTCTGGTCACCGTCTATGAATCCGTGCATGCCGATTTTCCGTCCGGCCACAGTTTGTTCCTGCCTGCATCCGCTGACGAGTTGTTATCCAACGCCGCTTATCCGTTCACGACGGCCGCGCTGCAAACCGTATTGCAACAAAAGCCGCGCCTCGAAGCGCATGAGATTGGCGACCGGGAAATCAAGGCATTTTATGATCCGATACAGCCGCCGTTGCGCTTGCTGGTTTTGGGCGCGGGTACCGATGCGATGCCGCTCGTGCAATGCGCCAAGGCGCTGGGTTGGGACGTCGCTGTCGTAGATCACCGGCCCGGCCATATCAGAAAAGAGCGTTTCCCGCAGGCCGACCAGCTGCTGCATATCATGCCGGAGGACATCGGCGATAACCTGGAATTGGATCAGTTCAGCGCGCTGGTATTGATGACGCATAATGTCGAATACGACGGGCGCTACCTGAAGGCGATCGTAAACAGTCCTATCCCGTTTATCGGGCTATTGGGGCCGGCGCATCGTAAAGACAGGCTATTGCAAAATCTGGGCAGTGAAGCGTCGCAAATAACCGACCGGGTGTTCGGGCCGGTCGGCTTGGATATCGGTGCGGAAACGCCGGAAGAAATTGCGTTGTCGATTATGGCCGGGATTCATGCCGAGCTGAGCGGACGCAGCGGGCGGCAATTGCGTTCTGAGACCATATCCGATTTACATGAATACAGCCATCGATAACGTTTACGCCATTATTTTAGCTGCCGGTGCATCCAGCCGCATGGGCAGCTCCAAGCAATTGCTCGAATGGCGCAACCGTCCGTTGCTGGAGTATGCGGTTGCAAATGCGCGCGCAGTTTTGAACGAGCGGGTTATCGTCGTGCTGGGAGCTCATGCCGAATCGATACAAACGACTGTCGATCTTAACGGCGTTACCTCGATTGTTAATTCGGACTGGCAGGAAGGCATGGCTTCTTCGATTCGCGCCGGCGTACGGGCATTGCCGGAATCGGCGAGCGCAGCGCTGATCCTGCTGTGCGACCAACCGCTGATTAACGCCGCACATATGCAAAACCTGTTGAATAACTGGCAAAATGCACCAGCCCGCATCGTCGCCAGTCAATATCATCATTCCGTCGGTGTTCCTGCATTGTTTCCGGCTGAGTTTTTTGAGCATTTGTTGACGCTCAAGGGCGACCGGGGGGCCAAGCCTGTTTTGATGAAATTCGAAGATAGCTTGTTGAAAATTCCCTTGCCGGAAGCGGAACTCGATATTGACAGCGCGGGAGATTTCGACCGTTTAACGGCGCATTATTCTGTCGATGAGTAAATTCTGCTTATTGGTTTCCAACGTGTTGCCGATGCCGAAACGTTAATTGGTTTGCAATATGTTTTATGGAAAAAAGCGATTAAGGGAATGCCTCGTCTTGCCCGCTAACAAACTGCATAACCTCCTGCCACCAGGGCAGTTCATCAGCCAGTGGCAGGGTGTTATGGCCCGCATCCTTAAATGTCCAGAGTTTCTTGCGATGGTGCAGCGACTCGAACAATTTTAGGCTGAGTTTATTAGGGATGACTTCATCTTGTTCGGCCAGCAAAATTGCCGTACTCCCCGGGTAATCTTGCAGATATTTAATGTTGTCGAATTTGTCTTTGATCAGCCATTTGGCCAGGAAGAACCAGTAATGGTGTTGGGCAACATCGGCCATGCTGGTAAACGGCGTGACCAGGACAATGCCTTTAACCGGAACCTGCCCGCTCTGCACGATGCCGCAGACCACTCCTCCGCCGAGTGATTCGCCCCACAGGAAAACAGGGCCGCCAAAATCGTTCAATGCCTGTTTTGCGGTCTGGATGCCGTCCGAAATCAACGCCTGCTCCGATGGCGAGTCTTTTCTGGCAGCATAGCCCGGATATTCGGCCAGGATCACCCGGTAACCCAGTTTATCCAATGCGTCCAGATAATAAGTCCGGTCGGTTGCCGACCCGGCATTGCCGTGAAAAACGATGACCGTGCCCTTGCCGGTCGTGTTGGATGTTTTGGCGATCAGACCCCGATAATCATCCGTTGACGGCCAGGGTTCCAGGTTTGCTTGATCGGCCAGTTGCTGTTGCTGTTCAATCGAATACGTATCGGGGAAGTAGATCATTTTTCGTTGGCATAGAAAAACGATCAGCAGGAGCAATGAGTAGGTCAGTAGGATTGAAAGCATCGGTTTAAATGTTGGCATTTTTTGTTAGCTGGAGCTTTGGGTACGATCATCCAGTAAATACTTCCGGAGTTGCCTCTCTCCTCGCATAACATAAACTATGTAGACCTTGTCTTGAGCAATACGATATAAAATTCGGCATGGGTCCACGATGATTTCACGGTACTTTGAGTGCCCTAATTCTGGAGGTATACGGCCTGATTCCGGAAACTGTTCAAGCCGGTCAACACTGGAAAATACATGTTTAACCAAGCGGGCATGCCGCATCAGGTTTATCAAGTGCAATGTATTCGGCAATTTCATTCAAGTCTAATAAAGCCGGTTCGGTCCAGATTATTTGAGCCATTTGCTCATTTTCTCTTTTGCTTCCGATTGGCTATAGGTGCGATTTTCCAAAATGGCCGTTTCCCCTCTCGCTATGCCTTCAAGAAGACGTATACGATTTTGCATCATCTCATAATCATCGACATCTACCAGGTAGGCCGATGGTTGACCATGCTCGGTTATTAAAACAGGGTCTTTAGATTCGTGCAGTTCGGCAAGAATTTTAGTGGCCTGACGCTTTAGTGTGGTAACAAGTTCTATTTTCATAAAAGCCTAGTAGGGGCGCGCTGCCCCCCCTGTTAGGCATGACGATAAAAAATGTTGTCCATAAAACGTCAGCTTGCCCTTTGGCCCATTTAATTCTTCGTGGCGATTGATTTGCGCATGCTCCAGTAGATTTCGCCGCTTAGCGCCGGGAAAAAAGCGCCCCATAACAAATTAAACCGTAACCAGCCTTTGAGATTTTCAAGGAATGATCCGCTTTTACGAAGGAGAAAGGCCCCGGAAATAAAATTCAGATTTAGTTTGCAGCTTTTCGCCATGTTCCTGACGCGTTGCGGTGAAAATACGCTAACGTGTCCAAACTTCAAAGCGGTAAGCCGAATTCGTTTTTGCCAATAGGATTCAATCCATTCCGGTGTGGCTGGAAAACCGCCTATCAAAACGCCATTCGGCATGAGTGCCGCAGTCAAGCGCTGAACCAACATTTCCGGTTCAAATAAATGTTCAAGCAAATGAAGTACGATAATCACATCGTATTGTTCGTCCAGGCAAAAATCCGGGGAGTCGACATTGGCTTCAATCTGTCTGCTATAACCAGACTCCGCTAATTCCGGCTGCAATTTACAATCCACTGCAACCCAGCAATCAATATCGGTAAATCCCGCATCGCGCATAAAACGCAGCATCTGTCCTTGGTCAACGCCAATCTCGCATACGCGTAATGAACGTCCAAGCCGAATCTGCTCTTCTCGAATCAAATTGTACATAAACCAATAACGCAGCATCTTGATGGGGTAGCGCGTGGCACGAGGTTTGGCAAAGGTGTTTTTTATCCATCGCTGTGCATCAAAAACAGACAGATCCCAATTGTATGCAGCGTGTAAAGGAGACGTTGATGTAATCTGGTGTAATTGTTGCGTTGCTTCGTTATGGTCTGTCATTTAGTAATTTCTCTGATTGTAGGTTTATTTTTGATTCTTTTGACTATTTCTTGTTGGCCGGCTGCTGTTTCCGTCCATAAAACATATGCCCTGTGTTAAATTTTTGCTTATCCCTGTTCAACCAGTAATCAGTCGCCGGTTGTTGCGCCTGTTCTTGTGCCTCGGTCTTGCCCAGCAACTTAAGTGCAATCGCAGCCGTGTCGATGATGGCGGCTTGTGCAAACGCATCTTCAGTTTTCCCTGCCAGATTAACGGCAGCCCCGTGTAGGGTACGCTACGCGTACCTTCGGCATTTTAGTATGCTCAGATTATCCTATTGATTAATCCGATCTTCTTCAATAGGATCAGCATCAGGAGCCGCATCCAATACGGCTAAAAATTTATCACGCTGCCCACGTTTAGCACGCTGTAATAAATAATCTTCAGTCATTAAGGCTGACATCTTCTCGCCTAACGCTAAAGCTACAAATTGGTCAATCGATATGTTCTCTTGAGTGGCTAATGCCTGCACACTGTTATAAATTGAATCGGGAATAGTAATACTTAATTGAGTCATGGCAAGTCACCTGTTTTTTGTAAAAATTCTTTAGGCGTTAAAGCTTGAATGGCGAACTTTTCAACACCAACAAAATCTTTTTTGTTAAATGTGATTATAAAATCAGCGCCTGCTTCAACAGCTAAATCAAGCAAAAAATCGTCGTCGGCATCTTTAAGATAAGGGCGCCAAAGATAAAAGATCCTATGATGATGACAAACAGTGCAAAAATAATCTAAAAAATCATTAATTTGTTTATGGCTTAAGCCTAAAGGAGGTAATAAACGCTGGCAAACTTCTTCATACTCCACAGTATCAGGGGAATAGAAATATGCGCCTGCCAATCACCTATTCCTAATAATCGTAACAGCAAATTCGATGCGCCTCGTTTAGAGCGCATCGCAGCAATGATCACGTTGGTATCAATAACAATATGATAAGGCATTGTTACTTACAAGGTTGGCGTGCGGTGCGCGCCATTAAACGTCGGAAACCCCAGCGTATTTTTTCTTATCCCGACCCAACCAATAATCATTCGCCAATTGCTGAGCCTGCTCCTGAGTTTCAGCCTTGCCCAACAACTTCAGCGCAATCGCCGCCGTGCCGATGATGGAAGCTTCGGCAAAATCATCTTCAACTTTTCCTTGCCAGATTAACGCCAGTTGCTCCGGCTCAAGCAGCTCGGGCTTGACGTGGCGATGCGTGAATAACGCGGGCCAGTTTTCGTCTGACAATTCGCCGTTGTGAACGCTTTGCACCAGGCATTCCATATCGGGATTACGTTCGGTTTCGCCGCCTTCGCCTTTTAATACCGACATGTGCGGCTGGTTTAATAATGCGGCGGCTTGCTGATGCACAGGACGATAGCCGGGATGGAAGATGCCTTGGATGCTGTATTCCGCATCAAACGGATTCAGCAAACGCACCAGCGTATGAACCGGCGAGCGCAAGCCCAGTATCGGCCGCAGTTCGATAATCTCGTGCAGTTTGGGGCAAAAATGCTCCAGCGATAAATAACTGAAATGCTGTTGTTCAAGTTGCTGTTTGGCTTCGCTAATCGAGCTTGCGCATTTAATACCCAAATAATCCAACATGTTTTCGGTGTACAGCCTGCCTGCGGTATGGCCGCTGGCACCGTGCATAAAAACGGTAATGCCGTTTTCGGCCAGCAGCAAGGCCGACAGCAAAAACCAGGGCAAATGCCGGCGCTTTCCGGCATAAGACGACCAGTCCAGGTCGACTTTTACGGCATTGTCGGCAATATCAAACGACTCCCGTGCCGCCTGTGCGAAACCGGCCAATTCCTCAGGGGTTTCTTCCTTGACGCGCATCAGCATCAGGAACGCGCCCAGTTGGATCGGCTGCACCTGATCGGTCAGGATCATGTTCATCGCATGGTAGGCTTCATCCTGGGTTAGCGGTCTTGAGCCTTTTTTGCCCTTGCCCAAGATGCGGATGAATTCGGCGAAAGGATGTTCCGGGCGCGGCGTTTGTTCGTGATGAGTGAATGTCATAAGGTAAATTTAAAGTAATGGTCGACTAACAATGCGGTAAACAGGACGGTCAGGTACATCAGCGAATAGAAGAAAGTCCGCATCGCGGTTTTGTCGTCTTTCCGGCGCATCATCAAAATGGCGAAATAAATAAAGCCGAGGCCCAGCGGCACCACGGCAGACAGATAAATCAGGCCGCTCATCCCGGTCAGGTAGGGCAGCAGGGTGACAATGAACAGCAGCAGCGAATACAGCAGAATATGCAGGCGGGTATATTCCACGCCGTGCGTGACCGGCAACATCGGTATGCCGACTTTGGCGAATTCTTTCCTTTTGGCGATAGACAGCGGCCAGAAATGCGGCGGCGTCCAGGCGAAAATAATCAAGAACAGCAGCAGCGAGTAAGGATGCAGTTCCCCGGTCATCGCGCACCAGCCCAGCATCGGCGGGGTGGCCCCGAAAGCGCCGGCAATAACGATGTTTTGCGGTGTTGCTCGTTTGAGGTAAACCGTATAGATAATCGCGTAGCCCAGCGCCGACAAGAAGGTCAGCAATGCGGTCAAGGCGTTGACCAAGACGATCAGCAATGCCATCGAGATAACGCCCAGTATCGCCGCAAAAACGATGACGTTGGCGGAGCTTAAATCGCCTTGGGGCAAAGGGCGGTGTTTGTTGCGATCCATCAGCGCATCGGCTTCTCGGTCGATATAATGGTTGATCGCGGCTGCCGAGGCGGCAGCCAGCGCAATGCCTAAGCTGCTGTAGATAAACAGGCCGATAGGCGGCATTCCGGGCACGGCCAATAACATCCCCGCCATAGCCGTAAAAACGATCAGGGCAACCACTTTGGGTTTGCACAACTCAAGATAACTTTTCCAGGAAGGTCGGGACGATTCGCTAGTCATTATTTAATAGATTCCAACTTTTAGTTTATTTGAACGGTTCCAGGGAAACCGTGGGAATGTCGTAGTAGACGCTCCATCCAGCGCAGCCGGAGCAAGGCAAAGGAACGATGGTCAGTTACTGTATAGAATACAGTGAACTATTGATTATTGAAATAGTGTGAACCGCCAAGATTTGCATGGGGACATTATTAATCGTCCCAAAAGTTCTCACATCAATTGGGAACCGGGAATTCCCAATTGGTCTAACCTGTAGAGACGCGATTTATCGCGTCTGAATTCGTAGTATTCTTAGGATTATACGGAGCACCCTCAAAAGACGCGGTAAACCGCGTCTCTACCGCCCACAAAAATTTCGCCAAACTTCCAATGGAAAACGTGCAAAAACTTTTGGGACAATTAATATAACCAATCGGCATTCGGTGATGGAGCGGCGGTCGGCGAACCCGAAATTCGCCCATTCCAGCTTTAGGTTAATTGGGGGCTAAGCGATTGCGTTCTACCTTGACAATACGGCTGCTTATTACGTGCACCCGCTTGATTTAACCGCCTCAATCAATTCATATACGGTATGGCTGCCATTGCCTTCCGTCAGTGTAAATTGCGAGTCGCCCTGTTGTTGTATTGGATTGATATCCGCCTCGCCGGTGTTGCCGATTTTGTGCCGCCAAACCATATTCTTGCCTTGCACTGTCCAATAGCCGGTATAAAGAGGCGGGCTATTATCGCTTGCACCAGGTCTCATCATGCTATAAGTTCCATCGTCTTTAAGGGCGATTCTATACATATCGGAACCATGGCGGGATGACCAGATGCCTACATATTTGCAAGGGATGCGTGGCGTGGTGTCATCGTCAGGATTTGCTTCTGCGAGCGACGGTTCGCTTTGCATAAGGCCTGTCTCTTTGTCGATGCAGGCAGCAGGGTTTTCTGCGCACTTTTGTTTATCAATCACTTTGTGAATGCGGAAGTAAGATTTTATGGTTGATGCGGCATATATCGCCAGTAGGCCGTAAATAACGGCGCGCATTATCCCCCCGGCTGATTTTACGGCTTTGTTTTGCGATGAGTTAAGCCGCGATGCTTTGATAGCTTTGATCGTTTTTGAGGCGCCGGTTTTTTCGCTCATTCTGCTGAAAGCAGGCAGAACAAATTTTTTCGCCAGCAAATAAACCGAAAAAGGGCCAAATACAGTTGTTGCGGATTCACAAAACAGTAAGCCTCTTCCCGGTATCCCAAATGCTTGTGGTCGCCTTTGCCGCGTTCGTTGTCATAATCCACGCCCCGGGCCCCGGATTCCTTCTATCACATATACCTGTCGATACTTGTAGATGCTCTGTATTCGCGTAACCAGTAAACGCAGTTGCTCTACAGCTTAGGTCAGGCGTTTTAAACGGCGTAGATATTGCCCAGGTACGCCGACATTTAAATAATCGGGTCCGTCGAATAGAAACGGCCTTTTTTGTACGGTGCCGGTATAAGCCCGCATCACGTCAGAAAATACATGGTGCGAGATGGTGCCGCCACTCTGTGGATTGGCTTTGTC